>CAYFRC010000202.1:0-3574 GCA_964345325.1 uncultured Oscillospiraceae bacterium | reverse complement strand
CTCTTTCGGTGCTGGTTCTTCATCCCCAAATTCCACGGAGTTTGGGACAGGCTCCCGCCGTATTCCGCCTTGGAATAGTCCCTTGCAAACTGCGTTCTCAGGCTGCGGACGGGGTGCCCCAGCCGCTTTCCCGTCACCATGGTGCAAAGGTCGGTGGCGCTCAGGATTTTTTCTTTGTATGTGGGGTGGATGCTGCACTCCTGCGCGCTCAAAAAGCGGGTGCCCATCTGCACGCCCTGCGCGCCGAGCATATATGCCGCGGCGACGCCCCTGCCGTCCGCGATGCCACCCGCCGCGATGACGGGGAGATTCGTCGCATCGCAAATTTGAGGAACGAGCACCATCGTGGTGAGTTCGCCCACGTGGCCGCCGCTTTCCCCGCCCTCCGCGATGAGCGCGGATGCGCCGAGGCGCGTCATCAATTTCGCCATCGCGACGGACGCGACGACGGGGATCACGCGAATCCCTGCGGCGAGCCATTCCTTGATATACTTGGAAGGGTTCCCCGCGCCGGTGGTAACGACTTCGACCTTTTCCTCGAGCACCACGTTTGCCACGTCGTCCGCAAAGGGACTCAGCAGCATGATGTTTACGCCGATGGGCTTGTCGGTTGCGCTTCGGGCGATTTGAATCTGCCGTCTCACGTAATCGCCCGGCGCATTTCCCGCCGCAATAATACCAAGACCGCCGCCGTTGGACACGGCAGCGGCCAGTTTTCCGTCGGCGATCCAAGCCATGCCACCCTGAAACACCGGGTACTCGATCCCCAGCATCTCACAAATTGCCGACCGAATCATGGGAATTACCCCTGCTTGCTCTGGATGAACGCATCCAGATCGCCGATGGTTTCCACTTTCTGATCCAAGTCGATTTCGATGCCGATCTCGTCCTCCAGATTCATGAGGAGCTCCACCGTGTCGAGGGAGTCGATGCCCAGGTCGGAGAACTTGCTCTCCGGCTTTACGGCGGAAACGTCACAACCCGTGCGCTCGGAAACGATTTTTGCGATGATGTCAAAATACATAAGAAAAAGCCTCCCACAATTTTTAAGCAGATACACTGCCTATTCTAAATTATACCGATGCTCCGTTCCCACAAAGGAGCCTCCGCGTTCCCATTGCGTTCCCAATGTGTAAATCCTGCATGAAATCGCGCGACCAAAAGGCGGGCTTCGCGAAAACGCGAAGCCCGCAGAAGATGTTCCCTTAGTCGGTAACGATGTCGCCCGTCCAGCCGGTGATGCCGCCGAACTCGACAACGTTGGTGTAGCCCAAGTCCGCAAGCTTTCCGGACGCCTGCTTGGAGCGGTTCCCGCTGCGGCAGTAGACGAAGAGCAGCTGATCCTTTTCGGGCAATGCGGGGATTTCGTCCTTGCCGATGGTCTCGTTGGGGACCAGGATCGCCCCCGGGATGTGCCCCGAGGCGTATTCCTCCGGCGTGCGCACGTCGACGATGATGTAATCGGTCTCCTTAGCCATCATTTCGACGGCCTCCTGCGTGGAAACCTTGCGATACGCGGCCGACTTGGACGAGGAGAACGTGCAGCCTACGAGAAGAAGGGGAAGAAGCAAGAGCAGCGGGAGAAGGTTTTTCATAGATGGGGACCTCCTAATTTTTTCGATTTTTTGCCTTGCAAATGAGTTGCGTCATCGTTCCCATGGGGCAGTATACGCACCAGCTTCGGGGCTTAAACAGCACCATCGTGATAAGCCCCAACACCGTGGATGTGAGCATCACGCTGTAAAAGCCGAAGGAGAACTGCGCGACGGCGGGATGAAAGAGCGTGCCGCGATATGCCCAGTGCCACGGGAGTTTGAATGTCCAAAAGAGCGTCACCGCCTGCTTCAGCGTCTGCACGCCCGCAAACACCAGGTAGGTGTTCCACAGCATCAGGAAGAACATGGCAAAGAAGAACGCCAGGAAGCCGTAACGAAACGCCTTGCCCGTCATCCAGCGGGGCATATCCTTTTTGCGGGAGAGCCCGAGTCGACCGCCCAAAACGGAGAACAGTTGCCCACGCCCGCAGTACTTGCCGCAATAGCTCTTGCTGCCTTTGACGGCGGCGACAAGTATCGGGATAAAAAAGCACAGCAGCCCCAGCCACGCAAACAGGATGTTGAAGAAGCCCAGAATCATGTAGATCAGCGAAGCGATCCAAAGATATTCGTGCCACTTTTTTTTCATGCCTGCACCTCCGCAATCGTAAGGATGCCTGCGGGGCATTCCTTGACGCACTTTCCGCAGCCGACGCACCGTTTCTCGTCGATCTGCGCGTACATTCCGCGATATACCTCGATCGCGTGCAGGCGGCACACCCTCACGCAGCACCCGCAGGCGACGCAGCGCCCCTGATCGATCTGCGCCCTGCGACGCTTTGCCTTCACCGCGCCCATACACAACCTCCCGTCCGATGATACTATAAGGATACCATGTTTGGGAAGGAAGTTCTGTAATGAAATCACGGAAAACAATGGGAATGGAGGCTGCGCGCGTCACCACGGAAGGCGTGGGTAAGGTCGCACCGATCGATAGGCACACCGGAGACATGCAGATTTATAGGAAGCTACCTGACAAACCGCAGTTGGGGCGAAACTGCCTTGGGCGAACTGACGAAGCGCCAGTAGTAGCGGCCTACATCCTATCGCTTCCTGTGAGGAGGCTCTTTTCTCCGACAGCGTATCGGGCGCTCCTCCCACATATCTTGTATAGACTATCTCCTCGGTTCTTTCCCGTTCGGTGCACAAGCTTCTTTGCCCCTGAACCTTGCCTGCCTCTGTTGCTCGGCATATCGTACAATGCGCGCGCCATGCGTGCGGGGGAAAAGAACCGGAAAAGATACTGTTGCGAAAAACCTCTCGGCGCATCGGACGGATGCCCGGGAGGTTTCTACATTTAGGCAGCCTTTTTTACTTGGAATGCCTTTTTCCTGAAAAAAGTATTCTTGCGCCGCCGCTTTCATCGATGCCGAACCAACTTCATCTGCCGCGCAGGATTATAATCATCCTCCGCAGTACCGCGCTCAAATGCCTTGCCATGACGATATTGTTATTCAGCGTTCTCTTCGGGGTCGTCAGTATCGGTATAACCCCAGTCGACGCGACGATTGTCGTCACTCCAATTGTCAGCCCAGCCGGAGGGCTTTTCTTTTGCGCGGCAGTAGATGGTAAGTTCGGTGCAGCCATAAAATGCAAACTCCCCGATAGAAGTAACGCTGGCGGGGATGACGATTTTACGCAGCCCGCTGCAATAAGAAAACGCCATAAACTCGATGGAAGTGACGCTAGCGGGGATGACGATTTCACGCAGCCCGCTGCAAAAAAAAACGCCATAAGCCCGATGGAAGTGACGCTGGCGGGGATGACGATTTCACGCAGTCCGCTGCAATTCCAAAACGCCCAATCGCCAATGGACGTGACGCCGTCGGGGATGCTGATATTTGCCAAACTCCCGTCTGTGGGCGACAGCAGCCTTCCGGTTTTTCTCTCGATCAGACAGAATTGCCTTACTTCAAACGCGGTGTTCTTATCGGATAATACTATTTGGAACGAATCCGATTTTATACTAAATGCCGCAT
>CAYFRC010000201.1:2132-3582 GCA_964345325.1 uncultured Oscillospiraceae bacterium | reverse complement strand
GCTGGGTTCAGAACGTCGTGAGACAGTTCGGTCCCTATCCATCGTGGGCGCAGGAATCATGAGAGGAGCTGTCCCTAGTACGAGAGGACCGGGATGGACGTACCACTGGTGCAACAGTTGTCCTGCCAAGGGCACAGCTGGGAAGCGAAGTACGGAGCGGATAAACGCTGAAGGCATCTAAGCGTGAAGCCCACCTCAAGAAGAAGATTGCCACTGTGAGAACAGGTAAGGTCCCTCAGAGACGATGAGGTAGATAGGTCGGCGGTGTAGAGACGGTAACGTGAAGCTTGCCGATACTAATAGACCGAGGTGCTTGATCTAAAAGAACGAGCGTATAGAAGTGTTGTGAAACTCTCAGAGCTATGTGTGAAAGCTTCAGGTCAGCTTTTTCCTGTGCGGTTTTCAGGGTGCGGAGAAGCGAGCGCCATACAAGCGAAGGAAGCAAGAAGAGCAAGGCGCAAGCGAGCAAGAATAAGAAAACGCTATACATTTTCCGGTGGCAATGGCTGAAGGGATCCACCTGTTCCCATCCCGAACACAGAAGTTAAGCCTTCACGCGCCGATGGTACTTGGCTGGAGACGGCCCGGGAGAGTAGGTCGCTGCCGGATTCCATACAAAACGCCCTTCATAAAGAAGGGCGCTTTTCTTATAGTACAATGCGCGGCTTGTATCGAGAATGATACGAGCCGCGCGAATTTATTTGTGCCCTTGGCAGGCGCCGCCCATCGGGCAGTTGCCGCAATTCCCGCCGCAGGGGGATTTCCCCTCCCGTTTGCCTTTTTGAATGCCGCGGAAGATCCATACGACCAAGGCGACGAGCAGCAATGTTATGGCAGCCGTTCCGAAATTCATGTGCCCGCCTCCTCAGATTTTCCTGCTGAGCCTCGTCGCCTCGGTATACTTCTTGAAGAACAACATATAGACGAGGACGGCGAGGATCGCGATCGAGGCGATCAGCCCTGCAATCTGCGGGGTTCCCGCAAACAGGTATCCGAACTGCGTGACCATGAGCGCGACGGCATAGGCGAATGCGGTTTGGTAGAGGAGGGCAAACCACGTCCAGCGCGCGCTGTTCATCTCGCGCCGCGTCGCGCCGATCGCCGCAAAGCAGGGCGCGCACAGCAGGTTGAACACGAGGAAGGAATATCCCGTAATGCCCGTGAACGCGGCAGCCATGTTCGCGTAGGTCTCGGTTCCGCCGTAGAGGATGCCCATCGTGCCGACGATGTTCTCCTTGGCGATCAGTCCCGTGACGGATGCCACGGCCGCCTGCCAGTTCCCCCAGCCGAGCGGCGCGAAGATCCACGCGACCGCATTACCGATTAGCGCGAGGATGGAGCGATCCAATTCCTCTTCCTCCAACATATGGAACGTTCCGTCGACCGTGCCGAAGCGGGAGAGCGCCCACACGAGGATGGTGGACAAAAGGATGATCGTGCCCGCCTTCTT
>CAYFRC010000201.1:0-2122 GCA_964345325.1 uncultured Oscillospiraceae bacterium | reverse complement strand
GAAGCTCCAGCCGCGCTCCCACATGGAGCGGAGCACGTAGGAAAGCTTCGGCAGGTGGTACGAAGGCAATTCCATGACGAATGGCGCGGGGTCGCCCGCGAAGATGCGAGTCTTTTTCAGCATGATGCCGCTCACGACGATCGCCGCCATGCCGACGAAGTACGCGCTCGTCGCGACCCACGCGGAGCCGGCAAAGATCGCGCCCGCGATCATCGCGATAAAGGGCACCTTTGCGCCGCAGGGGATGAAGGGGGTGGTGATGATCGTCATGCGGCGGTCGCGCTCGTTTTCGATGGTGCGCGATGCCATGATGCCCGGTACGCTGCATCCGACACCGACCAGCATAGGGATGAAGCTCTTGCCGGACAGCCCGAACTTGCGGAATACACGGTCGAGTACGAAAGCGATGCGCGCCATGTAGCCGCAGCCCTCGAGAAACGCCAGAAGGAAGAACAATACCAGCATCTGCGGAACGAAGCCCAACACCGCGCCGACGCCCGCGATGATGCCGTCCAAAATCAGGCCCTTCAGCCAGTCTGCCGCGTCTGCGGCATCCAGCCCGCTTTCGACGAGCGCGGGGATGCCGGGCACCCACGTGCCGTAGGTTGCGGGATCCGGCTCGCCGAAATCCATCTTATATTCGGTGTTCAGGTATTCCGCGACCGCTTCTTCCAGCGCGGATTTATCGGTATCGGGATGCTCCGTCACCTCGAGGGTCTCCTCGTCCTGCGTGAGGTAGGTGATGGAAGCGTCCTCGGGTGTCGCTTCGATTAACGCGTTCAGCGCGCTTTCGGGGTCGTTCTCATCGAATTCTACGCCGTACTCTTCGGCGAACGCTTCGAGGATCGCGTCCGTGTCGCCGTATCGTTCGACGGCTGCTTCATATTCCGCGCTGCCTTTTCCGAACAGGTGGAAACCGTCGCCGAACAGGTTGTCGTTCGTCCAATCCGTCGCCATGGCGCCGATGCCCTTCATGGCGATGAAATATACCAGGAACATGACGAGTGCGAAGATCGGCAGGCCCAGCCAGCGATTGGTGACGACCTTGTCGATCTTATCCGATGTCGAGAGCCTTCCCGCATTGCGCTTTTTGTAGCAGGCTTTGATGACCTCCGCGATGTAGATGTAGCGTTCGTTGGTGATGATGGATTCCGCGTCGTCGTCGAGCGCCGCTTCGGCGGTGGCGATGTCTTCTTCGATGTGCCGCAGGGTGTCAGGTGAAATGCTTAGCTGCGCCATCACCTTTTCGTCCCGCTCGAAGACCTTGATTGCATACCACCGCTGCTGTTCCTCCGGCATCGAATGGACGGCGGCCTCCTCGATGTGCGCCAGCGCGTGCTCGACCGTGCCGGAGAAGGTGTGCTTCGGCACAGTCTTTCCGTTCTTTGCAGCGCGAATCGCCTCTTCTGCCGCCTCCATGATGCCCGTCCCCTTGAGGGCGGAGATCTCGACCACCTTGCAGCCCAACTGTCTGGAAAGCTCCTGCGTATTGATTTTGTCGCCGTTTTTGCGGACGACGTCTATCATGTTGATTGCGAGTACCACGGGAATGCCGAGCTCCGTGAGCTGGGTGGTGAGATAGAGGTTGCGCTCTAAGTTTGTGCCGTCGATAATGTTGAGGATTGCGTCGGGGCGCTCACCGATCAGATAGTTGCGCGCGACGACTTCCTCCAGCGTATACGGTGAAAGCGAATAGATGCCCGGCAGGTCCGTGATGGTCACGCCGTCGTGTTTTTTGAGCTTGCCCTCTTTCTTCTCTACGGTCACGCCCGGCCAGTTGCCCACGAACTGGTTGGAGCCGGTGAGCGCGTTAAACAGCGTCGTCTTTCCGCTGTTCGGGTTGCCCGCCAATGCGATGCGGATGTTCACAGCGATATCTCCCTTCCTTGCGGCCGTCTATGCCGCCTTATTCGACTTGGATGCTATCCGCGTCCGCCTTGCGGATGGAAAGCTGGTAGCCGCGCACGTTGACCTCGATCGGGTCTCCCAGCGGAGCCACCTTGCACACGAGGACCTCTACGCCCTTCGTGATGCCCATGTCCATGATCCTGCGCTTGACCGCGCCCTCGCCGTGAACCTTCACGACCTTTGCCGAACTGCCGATCGGCACATCTCGCAATGT
>CAYFRC010000200.1:3314-3649 GCA_964345325.1 uncultured Oscillospiraceae bacterium | reverse complement strand
CCTATGCTCCCTTTCGTGTTCCCGTTTTATTCGATGCTCATCACGGCATTTAAGCCCTATGTGGAGTCCATGCAGGTGCCGCCCACCCCGTGGCCACAGACTTGGACGCTGGAAGGATTTTATAATACATTCAACGCGGGGCTGGACATTCCGCGCTTTATGCTGAATACCGTGGTCGTCACGGCATCGGTCATCTGCCTGCAGCTCGCAGTCATGGTGCCTGCGGCATATGCCTTTGCGAAGCGGAAATTCCCGCTGTCGGGCATCGCCTTCGGCGTGGTGCTGGTCGCGTTCATGATCCCCCAGCAGTTGACCTATATCCCGATCTATCTGAT
>CAYFRC010000200.1:1627-3304 GCA_964345325.1 uncultured Oscillospiraceae bacterium | reverse complement strand
ACGCAGCAGCAGCTTGCGGAGGTCTATGACACCACACAGCAGAACATCAGCCAGCATCCCGATCTATCTGATGATGGCAAGGGCGAAGCTCATCAGTTCCCTGTGGCCGCAGATTTTGCCCATGGGCGCCGACGCGTTCGGCATCTTCATGCTTCGCCAGTCGTTCAAGCAGGTTCCCGATGAAATCGTGGAATCCGCGAAATTGGATGGCGCGGGCGAAATCAAGGTCATGCTCCAAATCATGCTGCCGATGTGCAAATCCGCGATGGTGACCATCGCCATGTTCTCCTTTATCGGCACGTGGAACTCCTATTTCTGGCCGCTGGTCATGACGAATAACGACCTGTATCGCCCGCTCACACTCGCCATCGAGCGCCTGCGCGACGCGGAAATCGGCATCCGCTGGAACACCCTGATGGCGGGCAACAGCCTGCTCACGGTGCCGATTCTGATCATGTTCATCTTCGCCAGCCGGAAAATCATTCAGGGCTTTGCCTACCGCGGCATGAAATAAACGCACAACGGTCGAAAGAAAGAGCGGGTGCAATGCTTCAGGCGATTGCATCCGCTTTTGCTATGTGTACCCGAATCGGAGATCAGGTGTTCTTGATGATGACCTGCTCGATTACATCGGCTGCATGTTCACACAAATCGCAGCAAAGCTCCAACGCTTCGTATACGGCTTTTGCACCGATCAGGGTCTTTCCGCTGACCTCGGAGCCGAAAAGCCCGTAAATCGCATCCGTGTAGATTCTGTCCGCTTCGACTTCGATATCGTTTACCTTCACGAGCAGGGTGTGGAGTTTCTGCGGCTTTTTGAAGTTCTTCAATTCGCCGACCGCTTCGTCCAACGACTTTACGCAGCGGTTCACAACTTTTGAAAGCTCAACGGTTCTTTCGGGAATGACATCGATGCGGTACATATAGATGTCCATAATCACCTCGTCCAACGCGTCGGTGATATCATCGATAATCTGCACCAGCCGCAGAATGTCCTCCTGATCGATGGGCGTAATAAACTCCGTGGAGAGCATTCTCAGAATGTCGTGGTGCACGCCGTCGGCGGTGTGCTCAATCGTGTGCATATCCGTTCTGTAGGATTCGATGTCCTTCGCCTCGAACTTGGACAGGATCTCCTCCAGCAAATTCGAAGCCTCCACACAGTATCCGGTCTGCTTTTTGATCAGCTTAAAATAATCGTTTTTCTTCTTCGCCATGGTGCATATCTCCTTACGCAAATATCGTTAGAAACAATTTCGCCATTCCAAAGCCCAAAAGGCCGCATCCGGGGAAGGTGAATATCCACGTGAACACCAATTCCTTCACCACGCTCCAGTTTACGTTGCTCATCCTGCGGGCAGCGCCCACGCCCATGATCGCCGTCGTCTTGGTGTGCGTGGTGCTTACGGGGATCCCCGTGAGGGAGGAAAAAAGCAGGCAAAGCGTTGCGGAAAAGTCTGCCGCAAAGCCCTGATACGGCTTTAACTTTACCATGTCCATGCCGACAGACTTGATAATTCGATATCCGCCGATGGAGGTTCCGAGCCCCATCACCGCGGAGCACAAAACCATAAGCCAAATGGGCACAGTAAAGGTCGAAGCGGTCGACTGCCCGTTTGCCATCGCCGCGGCGAGCAGGAAAATCGCCATGAACTTCTGCCCGTCCTGCGCGCCGTG
>CAYFRC010000200.1:0-1617 GCA_964345325.1 uncultured Oscillospiraceae bacterium | reverse complement strand
CATCGCCGCGCCGCCCGCAACCTGCGCGCCGGAAAAGAAGCGCTCGGACTCCAGGCGGTTTTGCCTGCGGAACAAAAACGCGGTAAGCTTGGCGGTAATAAAGCCGAGCACAAAGCCCAAAATGGTGGAAAGGACAATGCCGTAAATGACTTTGATCCATTCCTCGCCGTTGATTCCCGAAAAACTGTTCTGAATGGCGACCGCAGCGCCGGAAATACCCGCAATCAGGGCGTGACTCTCACTCGTAGGTATCGCGAAATACCATGCCACCGTCGCCCAAATGACGATCGCCGCCATGGCCGCGCAAAGCGCAATCAGGGCGAGGCGCGCATCGCCGCCAAAATCCACCATGTTGTAGATTGTAAACGCAACCGATGCGTTGATTGCCGTCATGATGAGAACGCCCAAAAAATTGAAAACCGCCGCCATGATAATGGCTTTCCGTACATCGATGGCTCTGGTGGAAACGCAAGTGGCAATGGCGTTGGGCGCATCCGTCCAGCCGTTCACCAAAATGACGGCAAGCGTCAGTATCGTGGATATCAGCAGCATGGGATTGCTCCTCATTTGGCCGATAAATTCGGTTATACTCATAATCGTTTTTCTCCCCATAGATGGCTGCGTTTCAGGGGAAACGCGCCTTTGTCACACTCTTACGGGCATAGTATGTGCGGAAAGGGATGAGCCGCTTTCCCCCAAAATACCCTCGCCATTATATCCTCCAAGCAGGACAGTATCAAGGTAGTTTCTGTGAATAATAGGCTTGTGCATGCTTATGTCTACCTGCATGCCCGGCGCGGTGTAATGAATCTGCAAATATACAGCGGGCAGACTTTATAATAAGCTATCGGCAGCGTTACAATGATGCGCTCTGCCATCGGTTCCAAACGACAACTTTTGCGCGAATTCGCGCCACCGCTTCGTCCGAAATGGAAAAGTCCGTTCGGGATGCGAAGCAGGAGTCTCGGACGCACCATAAAGCCTGCAGACGCACCAACCGTTGATGTCTTGCAATCCCTGAAAAGGCAATCGCAAGGGCGTTCTCGCCCACAATTGGAGAGGGTTTCCGCGCAGAAAATGCTTAAGGCAATACCGCACAATGCACCAAGCTGTACGATATTGCCTTAACCACATTTACGCAATATACGCGGCTTTTTTGAAATGTATCGGGCTTTCGATATGTCCTACAGCACCACGCACGCCGCGGTGAGCAGGGTCATGGCGATGGCGGCGTACAGGTCGAGGGCGGTAAAGCGCAATTCCTTCATGCGCGTGCGCTTTTCGCCGCCGCGATAGCAGCGTGCCTCCATCGCCAGCGCGAGCTCGTCCGCGCGGCGAAACGCGCCGACGAACAGCGGCACGAGCAGCGGCACCATCGCCTTCGCCCGTGCGATGAGATTGCCGCTGGAAAAGTCCGCGCCGCGCGCGGTCTGCGCCTTCATGATCTTGTCCGCCTCTTCCAGGAGCGTGGGGATGAAGCGCAGTGCGATCGACATCATCATCGCCAGATCGTGCGCGGGAAAGCCGATGCGCGCAAGCGGCGCCATCAGCATCTCCATGCCGTCCGTGAGCGCGATGGGAGAGGTCGTGAGCGTCAGAAGCTGCGTACCGCACACG
>CAYFRC010000199.1:2017-3665 GCA_964345325.1 uncultured Oscillospiraceae bacterium | reverse complement strand
ACCTCGGCGATAATATCGGTTTCAAAGCTCATTGCATTGCGATAATTAATAAAATCGCCCTCAAGAAGCCTTGATATAATGATGTAACTACCTATTTCAAAGGAAATCTGATTGCGCTCGACGCAAAGCACAGCATCATTTTCGCTTGTTTCATCAAGCATACGGAAAATTTCTCCAAGTGCTTTTCCGGGGACAACAAAGGAAATATCGTCAAATTCAATTTTTTCCTTTCTAAGCGCCATTCTTACGCCGTCAACCGACACAATATTAAGAATATTATCCTTTAAATCAAACTTACTTCCCATATGAACGGGCTTTAAATCAGTTGCTGCGACAGCAAAAAGCGTTTGCCCAATCATGCTTTTAAGCTCTTTCTGCGGAATTTTAAAGCTTGTTTGAGGATTAATTTTCGGTACGTTTGGATAATCTGAAATTTCCATTCCCAAAATAGAAAATTCAGCTTCACCTCCGTAAAGGTTAACCATCAGATTTTCGCCGACTTCAAAATAAATTTCAGAATTCGGCATTTTCCTGATTATATCGCTTATAAGCCTTGCGTTTAAGACAATTCCGCCGTTCTCAGACTCGTTTACAGCAAGGGAAGTTTGAATTCCTAAATCCAAATCATAACCCGTAAGTGTAAGCTCTCCGTTCTGGACGGAAAATAATATTCCCTCAAGTGCAGGAATTGTAGATTTTGCCGAAGCAGCCTTTGCCGCATTTTGTACGGCTGTTATCAATGTGCTTTGCAGGCATTTGAATTTCATAAAAGACGATCCTTTCTGCTTTAAACAGTTTTAATTGCATTTATAGTTTTTATTCTTATAAAGCGAAGCTTTAAAAATATAAAATAATATAATAATTTAGTAGTCTTAGTAGTAGACGCGAAACTGTGGAAAATTTTTATAAGCTTTTGTACAAGCTGTTTTTGAGTGCTTTTTTCTAAACAGCCGAATGTTTAAAAAATGTTGAGATGTTGAAAGCTGTTTGGCTTTAAACATGGCTGTTGAAAATGTTGAGTTGAAACTAAAAAGTTGTTGAAAGAAAAAAGCTTAAAAAAAATTGATTTTTCCCGCACAAGCAAACTTATTTTCAATGTATTTATATCTTTGTGCGGTGATTCCTTAAAGCTTTTTGATTTCCGTGCCTTGGCGGGTTTCTCTGATTTCAAAGCCGAGGGCTGTGATTTTATCGCGGATTTCGTCGGCAAGTGAAAAATTCTTTGCTTTTCTTGCCTCCTGACGCGCCGCAACAAGAGCTTTTACCTCGTCGGGGACTTCATCTTCTTTATTATAAAGCAAGCCCAAAACTCCGCAAAGCTCCTCAAGCATAGCAAGAGCAGCAGAAGCTCCTTTTTTTGTCGCCGTGTCAGAATTTGCATAGATGTTGCTTTCGCGCACAAGCTCAAAAACGGCGGAAATACCGTCGGCTGTGTTTAAATCGTCGTCCATAGCTGTAATGAACTGCTCTTTATATTTTTGCGGAAAATCGGGAATTTCATCACCGTCAGCGGCGGTTTTTTCCGTTTGCTCAAGCAGGCTTTTACAGTTATACAAGCGCTCGAGCGCCGCCTTACAGCTTTGTATAACCTCCTCCGTGAAGTTGAGCTGGCTTCTGTAATGCACCTGAAGCTCCATAAAACGCACAG
>CAYFRC010000199.1:476-2007 GCA_964345325.1 uncultured Oscillospiraceae bacterium | reverse complement strand
GGCTCATAGCCGTAAACCTTTGCAATATCGCGGACGAGGAAAAAGTTATTTTTCGACTTTGACATTTTTTTATTGTCAACAGTAAGCATACCGTTGTGCATCCAATAGTTTGCAAGCGGCTTTCCTGTTGCACAGCAGCTTTGAGCAATCTCGTTTTCGTGGTGGGGAAAAATCAAGTCAGAGCCGCCGCCGTGAATGTCAAGCGTGTCGCCGATATAATGCCTTGACATTGCCGAGCATTCGATATGCCAGCCCGGTCTGCCTTTTCCAAAGGGCGAGTCCCAATAAGGCTCGTCTGGTTTTGCGGCTTTCCAAACGGCAAAATCCATTGCCGAGCGCTTTTTCTCGCCGACCTCGATTCTTGCACCCTCTTTAAGCTCGTCAAGCGGCATATGAGAAAGCGCGCCGTATTCGGGATATTTATCAGTGTCGAAATAAACGTCGCCATCAACCTGATAGGCATAGCCCTTGTCGATTAGGCTTTGAATTATTTCAATTATTATATCAATATTTTCAGTAACCTTAGGGTGAATATCAGCGTCACGGATATTCATTCCTCTTGCGTCGATAAAATAATCCTTGATTGCATTTTCGGAAACCTCAAGCGACGATATGCCAAGCTCGTTTGCTTTTTTGATAATTTTGTCGTCAACATCAGTAAAATTCTGTACATAACGAACCTTATACCCGCGATATTCAAGATAACGGCGCAGGGTATCAAAAACACAGAGCGCACGGGCATTGCCTATATGGATAAGGTTATAAACCGTTGGCCCGCAAGCGTAAATCCCGACTTCATTCGGCTTTATCGTCTTAAGCTCTTCCTTTTGCCTCGTCATTGTGTTGTATATAAGCATGAAATATTACTCCTTAATATATAGATAACATTATTATACACCGAAAAGCGTATTTTTGCAAGGGCAAAACGCAATAAATGAGAAAAAAGATTGCCGCATGGAAGAACCGGTTTATTATATCATTTGATTTGAATGTTAGCGCCATATAATTATTCATTTTCCATATAAAAGAAAAGGACAGAGCTGTTTAAGGCTCTGTCCGCTTGTTATATTGTTAAATAATTAACCAAGATTCTTTTCGAGTGTAGCAAGCTGCTTTTTAAGCTCTTCGGGAAGTCTGTCGCCGAACTTAGCATAGAATTCATGAATGCCCTTTGCTTCTTCCTTCCAAAGGTTAATATCAATATTAAGAAGTCCCTTTACGACGTCAAGGTCGATGTCAAGACCGTCAATGTTGATTTCTTCAGCCTTAGGTTCGAATCCGATAGGAGTTTCGACAGCGTCAGCATTGCCCTCAACACGCTCGATAATCCAATCAAGAACACGCATATTGTCGCCGAATCCAGGCCAGATAAAGTGACCCTCATCGTCAGTTTTAAACCAGTTGACGTGGAAAATTCCAGGAGCCTTATCGCCGAGCTTTTCGCCCATTTCAATCCAGTGCTTGAAATAGTCGCCCATGTGATAGCGGCAGAAAGGAAGCATAGCCATATGGTCACGGCTTAAGAACCCGA
>CAYFRC010000199.1:0-466 GCA_964345325.1 uncultured Oscillospiraceae bacterium | reverse complement strand
GTCGAGCCGATGAATACACCGTGGTTCCAGTCACGTGCCTGATATACCAGCGGAGCAGTCTTTGCACGGCGGCCGCCGAAAATAATTGCGGAAACGGGAACGCCCTTGGGGTTGTTGAATTCGCTTGAAATGCAGGGGCAGTTGATTGCAGGTGCGGTAAAGCGGCTGTTCGGGTGAGCAAGCTTGTTGCCCTCAGCGGTGAATTCAACGCCGTTTACCTTAGAGCCCTTCCATTCGGTTGCGTTTACGGGCGGGTTCTTGTCAAGACCTTCCCACCAGACTGTCATATCGTCGTTGTTGATTGCGACGTTTGTGAAGATTGTGTTCTTCTTTGTGGATTCAAGAGCGTTAAAGTTAGACTTGACGTTTGTTCCGGGGGCAACACCGAAGAAGCCGTTTTCGGGGTTGATTGCCCAAAGACGTCCGTCGTCGCCTATCTTCATCCAAGCAATGTCGTCGCCGACTG
>CAYFRC010000198.1:0-3711 GCA_964345325.1 uncultured Oscillospiraceae bacterium | reverse complement strand
GCCAAGTCTTCCTGTGAGAGGCGCTAGCCTTTTGAAGTCAGGAGCACCGCGCCGACAAAGAAATTGTAGTCGTAAGCCGCGGTGAATGCCGCCTCTTTGTTCAGGAAAACCCGGTGCAGGTCGGTGCCGTTGTCGGCCTCTTCTATGCAGTAGACCACAGGGCCGCGCATAACCGCAAGCTTCCCGGCGTCTTCGCGCACCCGGGGGTTTGCTTCCAGTACATTGACTGGCATATCAAGAACCAGCTCGAGTTTGTCGCCCACAGTAAATGCTTTGTTGAGGGTGACATATCCTTTTTGCGGGGCGGCGGTAACGGCTTCCCCGTTCACGGAAAGGGTGTAATGCTCGCACCACCCGGGGATGCGCACTGCGAGGGCAACGGGCGTGTTCGGCGCTTCGGTGACCGTTACGGCAACGTTCTCTTCCCACGGGTAGTTTGTTTTGATGTCGAGGCCCAGCTTCCCGCCAGCCAGTTCGGTTTGCATCGCGCCCTCCACATACATGTGAAGGAAGAGCTCGTTTTCTTTTTTCGAGAAGGCGTAGTTGCCGAGCGAACTCAAAAGCCGGGCAACGTTCGGCGGGCAGCAGGCGCAGCCGAACCATTTTTGCCGCACCACTTTGATGTGCTGCTTCCGCTGGTCTTTTTTCGACGCTTCCGGCAATACTTCGAGAGGATTGACGTAGAAAAAGCTTTTTCCGTCGACCGACATCCCACTGATGATGCCGTTGTAAAGGGTTTTTTCCAGTACGTCGGCGTAAGTTCCGTCCAGTTCCATGTTGAGCATCCGCTGGGCGAAAAACGCAAGGCCGATGGCCGCGCAAGTCTCGGCATAAACGGTGTCGTTCGGCAGGTCGTAGTCAAACGAGAAGGATTCCCCGTACACACAAGAGCCAATGGCACCGGTGATGTACATCTGCCGGGTGGTTATATCGTTCCAAAGACGGCGGCAGGCTTGCAACAGGGTTTCGTCGCCGGTTTCGCGCGCGACGTCCGCCATGCCGCTGTAAAGGTAAACAGCGCGAACAGCGTGCCCCATGGCGACATCCTGTTCCCGCACCGGCTCAGCCGCCTGGTAATAACGGTTGTGCAACGGGCTGTTCCGCCAGCCGCTCGGGTTGTTCATCCGCTCGGCTTCTTCTTCGAAGAATAACGGCTTCTGCCCGCGCTGGTCAATGAAATATTTCGCGAGTTTCAGATGTTTCTCGTTTTTTGTGATGCTGTACAGTTTCACAAGTGCCAGCTCAATTTCTTCATGGCCGGGGTAGCCGTGGAGCTTCCCCTCTTCGGGGCCGATGAGGCTATCGACCAAGTCGACGTATTTGATTAACGCATTCAGCAGTTTGTCTTTCCCAGTCGCCTCGTAGTAGGCGACCGCACCTTCGAGGAAATGCCCAAGGCAGTAGAGCTCGTGGTAGTCGCGCAGGTTTGTAAACCGCTTGTCGAGCCCGTTGATGATGTAATAGGTGTTTAGGTAGCCATCCGGCTGCTGTGCGGCGACGATTTCGTCGATTGCCCCGTCGGCGATTTGTTCAAGCTCCGGGTCGGAGTGCCACATCAGGCTGTAGCCGACGGCTTCCAGCCATTTTGCCGCGTCACTATCCTGAAAGACATGGCCGCCGAACTCCCCTTTTTCTTTGCCTGCCGCAATGCGGAAGTTCTGCATGCAGTAGCTTTTTTCCGCCCCGGGGATGCGGTCGTTGAGTGCTTCCCACTGGTAAGGGATGACCTGTGTGCGCACCTTTTTCATAAACTCGTTCCAAAACTGCCCCGTGATGTTGACCTCATTCAGCGCAACCGGAACTGCGTAACCGTTGTTTCCCATGTTTCATTGTCCTCCTTTAAAAATGCATTATTTTTTGTTCCTATTGTAACGGGTAAAGCAGAGAAATGCAACACAAAAACCAAAATGTGCCGGCATTTCACAAGAATGGCGTTAGGAATAATAGAGCCGCAGCAGAATATCCTGGTCGTAATTGCCGAACCCTGCGCCGAAGATTGTCACCCCGCCGCAATGCTCTGCGTCCTCAGAGACTTCTATTTTCAAGTTCCATTGTTTTTGCGCCAGGTCGAGTTGCTCCAGCGTGACGTCCGACACCTTGCTTCCGTCAATGTAGGTGCCCGTGTCGTCAATGCGGATTATTTTCAGAAAACCGTACTGCCCCAGCCGCAGGTTCCACCACTTCGGGGTATAGGCCCCCCGTTCGTCGCCAAAGTCGCCGGGGCTGGTCCATTGGCCGATGTGCGTTCCGTTAAAAGAAAACCCGATGTCAGAAGGCCAGTCGCTGTTGACGCCCGGCGCTTCCGAGCCAAGCTCCATGGAAAGCTCCAGCACCTTGATCTCTTGGCCCTTGAACATGTAATTCGGGATTTTATACTCGACAAAACCGGCGCTGAACCAGAGAATTTTGCAGTTCATCCGCTCGGGGTCGAGAAAATACCGGGGGTCGTCAAAAAAGCCGATGATTTTTTCATCCGTTGCCAGCCCGCAGGTCGGTTTCACGGAAAAATCCGAATAATGACCCACCGGCAGGGAAAACTCCCGCACCCGGTACGCTTCGGGGTTCTGGGAAGGGAACTCGATTTCGATGGTCTTCGTGGCAAGCCGGCAAAGCTTTTGCATGGCGCCGTTCCCCCGAATCCGCTCAGCCTCGACTATGCCCGCGGTTTCAAGCTTTCGGATGTGCATGGTGATGATGGCGCTGCTCAACCCGGTCGCTTCGGCAATTTCTTTAATGTTCATGGGGCCCAGCGCAAGCATGCGAATGATTTTGAGACGCACCTCGCTGTCCAGCGCCTTGTAAACAGGCAGCCAGGTTTCAGACAAATCAATTTTCATTTTTTACACCGCCGCTTAGTTATTAACATAATTATAACGCAATTTTCGAAAAAGTAAATCACATTTATAGCAATTGACATTGCAAATCAATCTAATTATAATGTAATTAACGAATCTGGCATGTGATTAACATATATGTTAATAATACTCTGCTATTGTCAGACCGGCCGTACGAATACAGGAAAAGGGGTGTTATAAATGCAAAAAATAACCTACGAACAGAGCAAAGAAGGAACCTCGTTTTATTTAAACGGGCAGCTTGTGGGCTGCGCGCTGAGCGCGCCCGGGGCAACTGACTGTTTCACCAAAGAGGGTAACGGGTTTTACCGCTGGGAGCGCACCGTAAAAGAAGCGACCGATCAAATGGAAATGGCGTTTTCCGCCGCCTACCAAATGGAATACCAGATGATCCCAGCCCGCATGTACAACCAGAATTACAGTCACGAAATCACCGGCATGTCAACCGACGTCTGGGATAAAAAGGGGCAGGTTGCCGAGGAAGAACCGAGCTTTCCGGTCGGCTGCTTTGACAAAGTGACCGGTGAGGTAAGAAAGTTTGCCTGGTGGCGTTCCTCTACGCCGGGTGCCGCATACACCGAAGGCAAGGACTTTTCCGTTGGCACGTTTTTGCCGCCCGACCAGCGCGACGCTTCCTTTTCCATTACGCCCGGCGCCGAAGACACCCGGCACACCTACTACTGGCCCCTTTCGGAAGGGCCGCGTGTTTCTGAACTGAGACGGCCAGGGCATTACCGCCCGCCGGCTTATAAGGATGAAGACGTTTCAGCCATGTTTTCAGCACCCAAAATGCAGGGCCCCTATGCTTTTACCATGGAGCCACGCAGCAAATTTGCCGTGATGCTTGTCATCGCCC
>CAYFRC010000197.1:0-3720 GCA_964345325.1 uncultured Oscillospiraceae bacterium | reverse complement strand
TCATAGCAATGGGATGCCATGAGCAATACGGCGAGACGCACGGTCTCCGGTACTTTCTCAGTAACATCCCAGTCTACGCGGGTAAAGTCCGTTGCTGCTTCCTGCGCCTGCGCGATAAGAGATATAAGGAGCATATCCTCTTCATCTGTCAACACGCGCAGGTGCACTTTCAGTTCTTCGAGCGTTACGATCATCCGCCATCAGCCGCCATGATGCCCGCTGCCTTAAGCGTTGCCAGCAAAGTGTTGAGGTCCGCCTTCAAGCCATCTATGTCTGTCGCAGTCGACGCCGCCTGATTTGCAGCAGGTGTGAGCGGATTCGCTACAGAGAGCACACCACCGGCAATGGTTAAGCCTTCGCCGACCTTGACGCCGCCCAGTTTACCGGCTGTTGCAGCGTTCAACGGATTCGCGCTCAGCCCGGTAACGGTCGCGCCTTCCTCAACGGTGAGAGTTCCTTTGATCACGAGTTCGCCGCCGATGACGGTTTCCTGTCCGCCATGTGCGGTATAGTTCCGCGTCTGATAGATATCGCCCATGTGAATCCCCCTATCAGCTCGCCTTCATGGCGAGGACCTTGACGGCTTCGGGCAGTACCAGGCGCGCATCTATCCGTTCGGAGCACAGGAACCCGATCTGACCGGTCGTTGCAAAGAGCTCGTTCAAGCGCTGGAACACAAACCCGTCGCGCTCGGCAATCCAATAGTAGCTCAGGTCGCCGAAAAGGATCGTCTTTGCAGACGCTGCAATGGTCGGCATATCGGCACTGGTGTATACAGCACAGTTCAGCAGTTTGTCAGGGGTGCCTCCTACAACACTGGGCTGCCACAGATATTCACCGGTCCCGAGCTTCAGCTTGCGCAGGACTTTCAGCGTGGCATCATTCAGGATGAATACGGCATTTTTCCTGTACGGCTCACGCAGTGAATGGTACAGGTCAATGACCTCGTCCATGCCGATCGCAGTGGCGGAAGCGGCAGTCACGCCGGTTTCCGCGCCGTCCGCAGCGTTCAGCAGCCCTATGGGCTTGTGCGAGCCGTTGCCGGTAAAGAATGCCGTTTCTTCGGCATCGCCGATGCGCCGCGCGAATTCGGTCGCTATGTAGCCGGGAAGATCGAATACGGAGTCCTTGAGCAGCTCATCCGATACCTTGATCAGCGAGGTCAGCTTATGTGCGCCGAGCGTGATCTGGGCAAAGGTGTCGTCGCTCTCGTGGAACGGCGCCTCTTCGTCCGTCCATGCAGCAGTGCCGTGGCTGGCTACGACGGGGATCTTGCGATCGCCGGAATCGGTGTGGATGATGGTTGCGAGGCCGCGAATGGTGTGCAGGTTCTGCAGTTTATCCAGCAGCAGGTGCATATACTCATCCGGTACGAGATAACCGCCCTCGCTTGCGGTTCCGACCTGCAATGCATTGTATACCCCGGCATCCATGCTCTTGGAACGCATGGCATTCCAGAATGCGCGCTTGTACGCATCCGACGCGCAGCCGCTCTTTGCAGAATCGGGATTTGCGGTCTCGGGACGTGAAGTCAGGGGTGCGGTGACGGGCATCTCCATTTCGCGGTCGATTGCAGCCTGGCGCTCCAGCCTATCGATCTCATGGCCGAGATTGACTACGTCCGCTTCCATCTTGTCGTAGGTTGCGGCGTCTTCGGCGGATACGGTGCCGTTTGCGTCGCGATGGGTGTCCAGGAACGCCTTTGCGGCATCCCACGCTCGGGCGCGCTTGTTGCGCAGTTCAAGAATTCGGTTCATAGTTTCTCTCCTTCTCAGTGGTTGATACGTGCCAGCCGCGACTCAAGGTCTGCGGCTTTGATGCGCGGCTTCTCCTGCGGCAGCTTCTGCTTCAGCTTGTTCAGGAGGAGATTGGTGGCGGTATGTCGGGAATAGCTGTAGCCGGTGCCGGCATCGCCGGGATCGGCATCGGAGTTGGCATACAGGATCTCATCACAAAAGCCGAGCTCCATTGCCTTGCCAACGGACATCCACGTCTCCGCATCCATTAGCTGGGAAATCCGCGCGCGGGATAGTCCGGTTTTCAGTTCATATGCGTTGATGATACTCTCCTTGACCTCGTCCAAAAGCTGAATCGCTTTCCGCATTTCTGCGGAGTCGCCCATCGCTATGGTGAACGGATTATGGAGCATCATCATAGAAACAGGAGACATACAGACGGTCGTGCCCGCCATTGCGATCACGCTGGCAGCGGATGCTGCGATGCCGTCGATCTTGACCGTAACGTCATTGGGGTAGTCCATCAGCATGTTGTAAATTTGCGCTGCCGCGACGCAATCGCCGCCGGGGCTGTTTAGCCAGACTGTGATCGGACCGTTGCCTTCCATGAGTTCCGCTTTGAAAGCGGCGGGGGTCACATCGTCGTCCAGCCAGCTTTCTTCGGCGATTGCGCCTTCGATGCGCAGGGTACGTACTTCGGGATTGGTTTCATCTCGCGCCCAGTTCCAAAACCGTTTCATTCGATTCCCTCCTCTTCGGTTTGTCGTGTCTGCTTAGGTATCGCAAAAATTCCTGCGTCCTCCAGTTTGCTCATCGCGCCGTTGATTAAGAACAGGTCACCGCCGCGTTCGGCAGGGATGCGGTCGAGGTTTTCCAGTTCGCGGATGTCATTCGCGCACATCCAGCCGTTCTGACGCGCGACCGCATATCCGTTCATGCGCGACTGGTAATCGCCGCGCAACAAGCCTTCTACATTATACCGCGCAAAGTACTGCCGCTTCTCAGAGGGCAATAGCAGTGACCGGTGGATTGTCTGTTCCCACCGTGTAATCCACGGCGAGAGCGTGTATTTGACAAACTCCAAGGACTGCTGCTCTATATTGGAAAACGAGCTTTTATCCAGATCGCCGACCATGTGCAGCGGCACCCGGAAGATACGCGCTATCTCCTCGATCTGGAATTTGCGCGTCTCCAGAAACTGCGCCTCTTGTGGGTTCATGGTTATGGGCTTGTACTGCATGTTCTCCTCTAATATCGCGATCTTGTGGGCATTGCCTGCGCCCTGATAGATAGCGTTCCAGCTGTCGCGTACGCGCTCCGGATTCTTTACGGTTCCGGGGTGCATCAATACGCCGCCGGGCTGTGCACCGTTCTGGTAAAAGGAAGCGCCGTATTCTTCGCATGCAAGACCCATACCTATTGCCTGCTTTGCCATCGCAATCGGGCTGTATCCGACCAGTCCGTCGAAGCCCAAGCCCGGGATATGGAAAACATCCTCCGGCATAAGGAGAACCGTGGATTCCTTTTTTCGCTGTCCGGCATCCGAATCCATACGCCGATATTGGTAGTAAAGCTGCCCCTTTGTATTGCGGTCTACGGTCATCCGGTCGGGCATAAGCGGGTACAGGCTGACGACATTCCCGCGATGATCGCGAATGATTTGTGCATATGCATTTCCGTACAGTAGTAAGTGCGTCATGAGTGTCTCGCGGAACGAGAACGCCGTCATCTCACCGTTCGGTTCATCGTGCAGTATCGTGTACAGTGGGTGCGTTGTAGCTTTCTCTTTGCCGCCGGTATCGGTATAGCGGTAGAAGTGCAGCGGCATCGACGCGACGGTTTCAGAGAGCACACGGACGCACGCGTATACGGCGCTCATCTGCATTGCGCTACGCTCGTTGACCAGCTTTCCGGAGGCGCTGCGTCCGAACATAAAGGAAAACGCGCTGCCGTTGAGCGCGTTTTGAGGCTTGTCCCACGCGCG
>CAYFRC010000196.1:3207-3725 GCA_964345325.1 uncultured Oscillospiraceae bacterium | reverse complement strand
CTCGGTACCAAGGCCAAGCGCATCGCCAATAGCCTGGCCGTAAAGGCAACCTTTAAACCTATCAATTGTATTTTGTTTCATATTGCTCAAATTATCATTTCTTCAGAGACTCTATAGCGACCTTCCCCAATAACCCAGGAATTGTCAAGTTCTTATCTACCACAAACGGCAAGGTCTGGACTCTACCTTCGCATTCAAATGTGATACGATACATTCTGCATTTCCGCAACTTGTTGTCATGACATAACGCCAATTGCTTGCCGCAGAAATGGAAGGCCTCCGAGAAGTCCATCGGTTCAATGTTTTCAAGATGGATGATGCCGTCATCCGGCACCATCTCATCGCTTGTGTTCATATGACATGGCGTAGCCGCAAAGTTGAAGAAGGACAAGAATGCCGGATGGACATAGTTGCGTTTCCTCTTGGCATCTACACCAAAGCCAAATCCGACATTCTGCACTTCGACATATAATTCATTTCGCATCACTCGCATAAATGTGTATTGCGTACAATCACAA
>CAYFRC010000196.1:1497-3197 GCA_964345325.1 uncultured Oscillospiraceae bacterium | reverse complement strand
TAACTTCGAGTTATCTTTAGAGAAAGAAACTGAAGAGACGGATCTTGCTATTCCTGTTCCTTCAATACCTTCGTCTGAAAGATCTTTGTACTGGACTATTTCTTCATGTGCTGAATCTGTTTTACGCACACTCACGAGGCATGAGGGTTGATGTCCCCAAACTGGGTTTCGTCCGTTATTCCAAGCAACGTACCCTTGCTTAGATAATGCTATATATTGACCGTCCGGACTAAATGTAAGAAAACTGAAATGGTCTATTACTTTGACCTTATCATCATCTTTAGGTACTACTCCTAGATACGAAATAGGTTCACTGGAGTATGCTGCAAAATGCCCCTGCTTGGTAAATGCGGATAACCAGACGGCCCAGCTGTTTGTCTCTTTGTAGACTTCTTTGTCTTCTACCAAATCATAAACCAATAGCAAGCCGCCATACCTTGTATCATTAGGATATCTTCCTGCAATAGCAACATACCTACTATCATGCGAAAAAGCTACATAGTTGAGAAACCAAAGTGGAATACCTAAGTGTATCTTGTTGTTAATAGTATTATCAGCGATTCTTCTTATTAATGCGACCCCTCGAATATCAATAAATGCTTTAACAAAATACGATGCATCACAATGTATTAAATGAGATAACATTAATGCATCACTTTTATTCCAACCTGAATCCCTATATCGTTTTTTAATAAATTCTAAATGATTTTCAATAAATTCTTTACGTCTGTTTTTGATAATATCTTTATCCTTCTTGGGAGAATATTGATAATATTCTATCAGAGCTTGATAGTCGCATTTAGATATTGCTCTCTTCTTAATAAGATCATAATATTCTATATATTTCTCCAGCCTGCTGTCTGCATATAGTTTACCATTAGGACTGATGAAGTTATATTGAGAGATTGCTTTTTGGTCAATCTCCGTTCCTGTAAGAGGATTGATAAATCGGACAGCCCTGTACAGGTTCATCTTAAAATAAGGTCTTATACCGTTAATGTGTCTTAACATGCTGAGATTGCCAAAATCTTCGGTTTTTCCTGAAGCCACCTCAAGTATTTGGCAATTATCTTTTTGCATTGAGAGAATTTGCTTGCCATCTTCGCTAAAGAACACATTTGAATATGAAGTATTGTCATATATATCACTAAAAATTCTACTTTTTGTGTAGTTCTCTGCATTTTTATATCTTCCAAAATCTTTATTGTTGGCATACAAAGTACATTTGCAATCTTCACAAATCAAGCCATAATTACCATTCTCAGATATCGAGGTAAAGGATAAATCACTTGACACTCCTCCCCCCTTGTAAACAGTAATACCAGAATGAGTTACAACGATTTCTTTATGGATATACCAACATATGAAACGACCAATGCTTCTTGTCGAGTTTAAAGTATTTATTATGTCGAGTTCTGATGTCTTTTTGTTCTTTAGAATTCCATAATCCTCCAGCATGTCATAACTGTACTCTTCTTTGTTAAAGCCCAATTTGTTTAGATAACCATTGCCGTTAATTGAATACAACTCTGTCTTGTTATCCTCACTGATGGCACACAGAAGATAATTCGGTGTATTATACACCTTGTCCACATTTGTTTGTTTCAGGAATCGTCCGTACTTGCTACTCACAATGTAAATGTTATTGCTTGACACCAAACATACAAGCTTGTCGCGGGTATAAACTCTTGTATATTCAG
>CAYFRC010000196.1:0-1487 GCA_964345325.1 uncultured Oscillospiraceae bacterium | reverse complement strand
GTGTCAAGATCAGCTAATACGTCGCCCTGAACATCCTTTAATTGGATAGTCTTATTCAAAGTGTATTTTCTTCCATTTTTGAAGGCATAGCATTCACTATATTCCTTGTAAATAAACATCTTAGGCGATGCAAACAATTCCAAGGAAGTAAATTTTGTTTCTACAGCAACTGTCGGAATCTCTTTCTGGCAAAAATCATTTATCTTTTGAACCGTCTGGTAGGTGTCTACAAATATTTTCTCGTTTACACTCGCCAATGAGCCTTCATAATGAACTCTGTATTCTGTATCATCCTTCAAACTTTTAACCTGTATCTCGCCATCTCTAATGGCAGACACAACATAGCCAGTATTCAAGAATGTAAAGAATCGACCAAAATAGTTGGTTACCTTTTTGACCAAAAGGTCGTCAAAAGGAACAGACATGACTTTGCCTTGGTTATGGAAATACATAAACCTTTGGTCATCAAGGACGACATAGTCATCAGAACAAGTTATACGTTTGACGTCATCAAGGTTATCCAGTCTTGCTATGCATAGCTCGTACTCGTCTTCATTAGCAATTGTCTTCCATATTATAACTTCCTCGTTTTTAAAAACGAGATTGCTGAATGCCAATACGGGCTTCTCCTCGTCCAAAGAATACAATGTCTTCACATCCTGTTTGTCATTGGACATCAGTACCATTGAAGGTGAAACATATTCAATCTTGTCAGGGGATAGAACCTCCATGTATTCATATCCTGTATTTCTGTTATGGAAATACGTACGGTCGCGCATGACCACGAAGACCCAAGGAGTGTTTTCAAAAACAAAGGATTTCTTGAAAGAGCTGCCACCAAACTTATAGCCATCTTGCACGGTGATTTGTGCAATGTGCTGCTCGCCGTCCTTCTCTATCACAGAGTACTCTCCTGGCTCATCAAAAGAGATATGCTCAATCCGGTTAGGTTGAACATATATGGTCTTTACCTCGACAGAATCGGAATTTCGCTTTATGACGACTTCCTGCTCTCTATCGCCATCACAGAACAAGCGAAATTTCGTATTGAGATAGCCCTTATATGGATGCAATGAATATTTCATAACGAATGCGATTTTGTATGTTACTTTAATGTTTTGTCAACCAACTGAGACAATTCTATAATTCCATTTATAATAGATTCAAAAGGTTTAGGTCTATACCATAGCATGAACTTATATTCTTTGTATTGCTCCGTCTTGGCAATTCTTGTATCGAATATATTTTTTACAACATGATCCTTTTCTAGTATTTTTGTGTTTACAAAACCATTTGCATACAATGGTATTCCAAAACCTCTTAGCTCGGTTTGGTATGCCTCTATATCAAAATGGGCCTTGATGGTAGATCTATGACTCAATTCATTTCTGACCATCCTGATATTATCCAGCATAGTAGATAATGAGTACTCAATCTTATGTTCAGCTTTAAACGCCCATAGTTTTACATTGAAAGAAATGGAACTT
>CAYFRC010000195.1:0-3754 GCA_964345325.1 uncultured Oscillospiraceae bacterium | reverse complement strand
TCAGGAGAATGAACCGCCACTACTGGGTGGCATACCTGCAAATCCTAATGATGAAGTATATGCGACAGAGGGGTTGCCTGTTCCGCCTGAGCATCTGGATGTATTAGAAGGAGATATTCCGTCTCCATCTATCGACCCCGAGCCGGTATATGAGCGGAAACTTATCCTGGAGTGTCCTGTTGCAGGCATAGGCTTCCATGACATCGAAGAGATTTGGCATGAACTCTATGTGGGGGCCGAACTCGCTTTGGTACGCGAAGCCAAGAACAAGCATGATAAGAATGCCGTAGCAGTGGCACTGCCTGGAGACTATGATGGCGACCCTGAGAACTTTGATTTCGACTTCATCCTTGGCTATATCCCACGCAAGAGCAACGCTACCATTGCCGCCATGCTCGACATGGGCTGGCAAGATATGCTGGAAGCAGAAATCACCGAGCTGAACGACCATGCTCCGTACAACGACAGACTGCACATCGCCGTCTATATCCGTAGCAAAGAACCTATCCAACCCAAAGAAGACCGGCTGCATATTCTCGGCTTTGATGATGAAAAATGGGAAGCCTTCACCGATGAACTATGGGAGAAAGGTTACACTTACCAGCGTTGGGGCAAACTCCTGCCGGACGTAACCGACCTCCCCGAAGTGGGTGATATGGTAGTGTTCATCCATCAAGAGGAAGACAAACCCGTCATTTACCTTATGAAACTCATTGCCGAAGACAACGAACTAGCGGAACCCCTCCTCACGCATAATGAGGAACTCGAGTTCATAGACGACTGCAGTCCTTATGTGCTGACCGTTGTCAAAGGCCCAATGACATTCACCGCCGACGAGCTCGACTTCCTCGGCAAGCCATGGGAAGGCCATTGCCGCCCAGATTTCAAGTTGGAGAAAGAAGTTTCAGATATATTGCTAACTTTATTGCAGGATAAATCACAATAACACGAACATAGAGTTCGTTATATACATGTAGATTTGCATCAAAAATAAAAGTTATGCCGGCAAACAAGAATGCAATGACCCGATATAAGATACTCGACGAGCTTTTGAGCAGTCGGTATCATAACTATTCGCTTGATGACCTTACAGAAGAGGTCTGCAAGCGATTGGCTGACATGTATCCTGATACTGACGGAGTTGGTCGTCGGACTATTGAGAAAGACATCAATTATCTGGAATATGAAGGTCCGTTTTTGGTTGACATAGAGAGATATTCAGTAGCCAGCTACAATCCCGAAAAGCAAAAGACATATTCTAAGCGATGCTTGAGATATGCCAATCCGTCTTTCTCTATATTTAAAAAGGAGATGACCAATGACGAAGAATATCTTCTTAAAGAAGCTCTGTCTATGCTCGGGCAATTTGATGGGCTTCCCAATTTAGATAGTCTGGAAGGATTGAGATTGGGACTTGGTGTACGAAATAACGATAGACGTATTATATCACTCTCCAAAAACCCTTTGGAAAACTCCAATCTTTTGGGAGAACTGTTTACCGCTATATCACAGAAACAGGTGATAGAGTTACATTATCACGTTTTTGCAAGGCCGGAAGAAGATTTGTACATCAACTTACATCCCTCTTTGCTGAAAGAATATAATCGCCGCTGGTATCTTTTTGGTGCCGCTGAGAATGATGGCAAGTTACTTAACTTCAGTCTTGACAGGATAGATAAATGTATCCCCCTCACATCCCACAAATACAAGGAATATGAAGGTGACATCAATGAACGATTTGATGACATTATAGGTGTGACATTGTTGGATGACAGCCCGGTGTATCAAATAATCTTTTGGGTCAACGATAAGTCCAAGGACTATGTTCTGACCAAGCCACTCCACGACTCACAGCGCAAATTACCAGATACAAAGATCGCTGCATTGCGTGAAACATATCCCCATCTTGAAGGAGGAGTCTTTCTAAGGATAGACTGCAAGCGGAACTATGAATTAATACGGGAACTCACAAGTTTCGGGAAAAACCTTCTCGTTCTTGAGCCAAGGGTGATACAGGATGAAGTTTATAGACAAATTTCATCACTGAATGACGAATACGACAAACTGCGAACATAGAGTTCGAACAAGTGCTATACCTTTGCATCGTTGAAAGAAAACAAGTGGACTATGGACAAGATAGAGAAATTGAGTATAAACCAACACACGAAAGTGCTTGTATCGGCTGAGGGATATAACTTCTCGGCAGACAAAAGATTGCTCATTCCATTTACAAGTGGGGACAAAATAGGCTTTGTGAACAGAAATGGCGAGATTGTTGTCAAGCCACAGTTTACGATGTACTATGAAGAGTGCTACTCCGAAGAAGACTTCATACGTGTAAGCGTAACGGAATCCTATGGGTTCCCCAGAAGTGGAGGGAAAGTCTCTACCTATCAACGTACAAAGTTTGGACTGATCAATTACAAAGGTGAGATGCTTTTGGATACAGTTTATCAGTCAATGGCGCCAGCCATAGGAAATAAGTCGTTATTCACTGTAGAAAAGGACTATAAGCATGGGGTCATCAATGCATTTGGCGAAATAATTGTTCCTTTCGGCACATATGACTGGATAGGTGGCTTCGACAGAGGATTGGCCCGGGTAAAAATCGGGAAAGCATCAAGTAACCTTGCAAACAGTGACAACAAATGGGGCTTGATAGATGAGCAAGGAAACATTGTTTTGCCTGTGGAGTACAAAGCTATTTGGAAATTCTATGGCAAACCACAGTATTCTAACATTGTAGTAACTACAGAAGATGGTATGAATAAAGTATTGAAAGATTTTCTTGTAACAAAAGGGAAAACCGCAAAAGGGAAAGCGGAAGAGGTCAACGAATATAATCGCTGCAGCCATCTATACGATGATGACGATTATAGTTGTGATGATGACGACCGATGCGAACATTATGAAGAGTTTGCAGGAACGTATGCTCAAGATGTAGCGGGATACAGCGACGAAGACATCTATTATGCCTTTGATGGCGACCCTGAAGCGTATTGGAATATCGACTGAAATATAAACAAAGTACAGAATCACGAACATAGAGTTCGCATGAACGCTGTACCTTTGCATCAGATTAACACAAAGAGCTCTTTGACAATCGGGTAAGCGGATATAAATTTGATTCCGTCATGCGTGGCGAAAGCCCTGGCTTTTCGGAGGCAGATTCGCATGATGTCTCTTTGTCTCGAAAGAGGCGCTGAGATAACAATGTTATATCGTCAACGTAGACTGTAGACATACGCAGTATGTCCTTTCTATTGTGTAATGTTGTATATTTTAATGTTTATATGTTGTTTTATATAAAGAAATGACGCTCCGCATATTCCGATTGTCTTGACTCTTCTTAAAAAGGGACTAATGGATAAGAACGCAATAGCCTTACAGGCACGACAAATAGCTTCCAAGGAAGACTTTCTGAACCTTCTCAACCGCATGAAAATGAATGAGATGGCTGAATACGGTATGGCTGATAGTTTTTATCCGTTTACAATGAAGCGCATCAACTACTACTGCAATCCCAACAATGTGTTTCATCGTTACAAGCAGTTCAGCATCAAGAAAAAGTCAGGAGGCAAGAGACAGATCACAGCTCCGAGGAATCAGAGCTTTAGGTTGATGTTACAATATGTAAATGAGATATTCAAGTCTCTTTACGTGCCATCAGCATATGCGATGGGATTTACAGAAGGACGGTCGGTCGTTACAAATGCGAATATCCATAGAGGGCAAAACTACGTGTTCAATATAG
>CAYFRC010000194.1:0-3798 GCA_964345325.1 uncultured Oscillospiraceae bacterium | reverse complement strand
TGAACAGCGACAACTTCTCGAGAAACCTTTCATCCATCAATCGCCAGATTCAGGAAGCGGAGAGCGAGTTCAAGCGGGCTGCATCTGGCGTGGACGGTTTTGAAAAGAGCGTCGCAGGTTCGGAGAGTAAGCTCAGTATGCTTCAGCAGAAACTTCAACTCCAGCAGAAAGCCGCCCAGCAGTACGAAAAGGCACTCGCTGCTGCCGAGAAGAAGCTGCAGACCGGCTATGACAAGCAAGGCAAGCTCACCCGGTCCCTCGAAACTGCCAAACAGAAAAACGACGAGCTGAAAGACAAGGTCGCGGCTGCTACGGAGCAGTATGAGCGCTTTCGGCGCGAGCTTGGCGGCAACGATTCTGCGACGATCGCTGCGAAGGAGAATCTTGAAGCACTCAACCAGGAGTATGCCGCTTCCTCGCAGGAAGTCAAAAAGCTGGAAGGCCAGTTGAGCGCCAACGCAAAGTCGCTGCAGAACAACGCAGACGCCGTGACCCGCGCCCACACCAATCTAAACAACCCCACCGCCGCGCTTCGACAGACGGAGTCGGAGATCCATGCGACCACCGAAAAACTGGCGCGCATGCGTTCGGCCTGGACACAGGCAGGAGAAACATTGACCGCATTCGGTACAAAATGTGCCGCAGTCGCCAAGGCAATGGAAAAGACCGGCAAAGTCATGACCGCTACAGTCAGCGCGCCGATCCTCGCGCTGGGTAGCGCATCGCTGAAAACCGCTATAGAGTTCGAGAGCGCGTTCACCGGCGTTCGAAAGACCGTAGATGCAACCGAGGAGGAATACGCACAACTCGCCGGCACTATCCGGCAAATGAGTACGGAGATCGCAACCTCCACAACGGATATTGCAGGTGTTATGGAAGGCGCCGGTCAGCTCGGTATCGCCAAAGAGAATCTGGTGGACTTCACTCGGACGATGATCGACCTTGGCAACTCCACAGACATCTCTGCCGATGATGCGGCGACCGCCATTGCGCAGTTCGCCAACGTCAGCGGCATGGCACAGTCGGAGTTCAGCAACTTCGGCAGCACACTGGTTGACCTCGGTAACAACTTTGCCACGACGGAAAGCAATATCATGAACATGGGCACGGCACTGGCATCCGCCGGATCACAGGTCGGATTGAGTGAACCGCAGATACTGGGTTTTGCCACGGCGCTGTCTTCTGTTGGTCTGGAAGCACAGGCCGGCGGCACCGCATTCAGCAAGGCGATGATCCAGATGCAGGTCGCCGTAGAAACCGGAAATGACTCCCTTAAGGATTTCGCCAAGGTTTCCGGCATGAGCACAGACGCATTCAAAGAACTGTGGAAGTCCGATCCGTCCGCTGCCATTCAATCCTTTATTGTTGGTCTTTCCAAAATGGACGAACAGGGCATCTCCGCCATCGCCACGTTGGAGGAGATGGGCTTCAAAGAAGTGCGTCTGCGCGACACGCTGCTGCGCGCTACGAACGCTACAGACTTGTTCAGGAACGCACAGCTCACGGCTGCGAACGCGTGGAAGAAGAACACTGCCCTTTCGGAAGAAGCCGGTAAACGCTACGCCACCACGGAATCCAGACTGCAGAATCTCAAAAATACCGCCGTGCTCGCGGCACAGCAAATCGGCAACGACCTGACACCGGTATTCCAAAAGCTGATTGACGGCGCGAAGGGATTGCTTGAAAAGTTCATGTCGCTGGACGACGGTACGCGGCAGATGATTATCAAGATCGCCGCGGTTACCGCAGCGGTCGGTCCGGCGCTGTTATTATTCTCCAAGATCACCGGCGGCATTGGCACTGTGTCCACAACACTTTGGAAGTTCTGCACCTCTGTCGCTACAGCAGGCGGCGGGTTCAAAGGTTTCCTGTCAGTATTGGGCAGTTCGCCGGCGATCTGGGCTGCGATTGCTGTCGCTACAGTTGCGGCAACTGTTGCCATAGCAGATTATGTATCCGGCGCGAAGGAAGCGCGTGATGCGCTTAAGGGCATGGCGGAGACAGCGGAGGACTGGAAGAATACAGCTGCGGATACCTTTTACGGCAGATCTAACGGCATGAATGCTTTTGGCATGAGTAAGAGCGACTTCGTGCGCTCCGCTGCAAGCGCACAGAGCTGGAAGGATGGACTGATTGCTATCTGGACGGACGGGCAGAAGGAAACGGATGAGATTGTCAGGACGTGGACGGATTCCTTCAAGAGCATTACCGCATCCACCCGAACGGAACTGGAATCGTTGAAAACTGCCGCAGATGAAGGCGGGTATACTTCCGTTTCCGAAGGACTCGCCGCTGACATAAAAACGCTCGACGCGATGGACAAAGAAGTCGAGCAACTGCTGAAGAAGCGTAAGAACAGTCAGCTTACCGACAGGGAAAAGATCCGGCTGCAGGAGCTGATCGACGCGCGCGAGGCCATCGAGATCAAGTACAACCTTACGCCCGCAGAGGCAGATGGCTTCGATACCATCGGGAAGAAGCTGGAAGCTGAAATTGCCAGGGCACAGGCAAAGGGCAAGCAGGATGCCGATGTTTCCGCGTATGAGAATGCAATCGTCGCCGCCAGTGAAGGCATGGCGGCAATCAATCAGTCCCTGAACGAACAGTACGACAAGGAGTATGCCATCATCCAACTTATCGAAGACGGTGCCGAAAAGCAGAAAGCATTGGATGAACTCAATGCGCGGTACAATCAACAGCGGCGCGATGCAGCGCTCGAATACGCGCAGACGCTATCCGGCATGGTTACGCCCGTCTGGAATCAGGAGGACATTCAGGAAGCCAAGACACAGGTCGACGATCTGTTCACCACACTGCGCAAGTACAGCATGGCAAGCGAGGACGACAAGCCCGCCATTCTGACGGAGCTGCAAAACGTATCCTCCGGAATGGACGAAGGCGCGATGACGGAATATCTCGGCTTGCTGACACAGATTCAGTCGCTTATGGACGAAGGCTTGACCGAAAGTGAAGTACAGGAGCTGTTTCCGGATATCGACGTTTCCGGAGCGCTCGACCAGTTCGCGGGACTGGCGGATTACCTTGACCTGATAAAGACCGATCTTCCTGGTCTATACTCGATGTTCAACGAGTTGCTGCCGGAGGAAGTTCTGACCATTGCCACCGATCTTGACATGACCGGCGCACAGAGCAGATGGGACGCGTTCGCCGCGAATCCCGGCTCCATTACTACAGATGCCGTCATAAGCAGCTATGCGGAAGCCGAAAATGCAACGAAGCAGCAACCCCATGTCGACGCATTTATCGACAAGTATACCGAAAAGCCTGAAGGCGCAGACAAGGCTTCGCTGACACCGGACGGCATTTTGGCATATGTGAACGCCTATTCGGAAGCGACGACGGGTGCGGATACATCCTCGTTGACTCCCGAAAACGTGACCGCTATGGTCTCTGCGTATCAGGAAGTTGCTGCAGGTGCAGATGTGACCGCATTGAAACCCTCCGAGATCACCGCCTACATCACGAAATACCTCGAAGGCGACGGTGTTGACATCTCCACGCTGTCGCCCGATGCAGTGACGGCCTTTGTCATGGCTTATGAAGAAATCAGTGGCGGTGCATCCGAAGCAGCACTTAGTCCGGATGGCATCACCGCAATGGTAGCCAAGTATCTCGAAGCGGAAGGCATCGACATTTCCAAACTGTCTCCCAATCAGATTGAAGGCATTGTCAGTACCTATTCCGAAGCCACCGGCTGCGACAAGTCAGAGCTTCTGCCTTCGTTTACCGCGTACATTACGGAATACAAGGAAGCAGAAGGTATCGTCGTTCCACAGC
>CAYFRC010000193.1:0-3867 GCA_964345325.1 uncultured Oscillospiraceae bacterium | reverse complement strand
ACAACGAGGACTTTTTCGGCAAGCCCGTCATGCTCACGGTTTCGGGGCAGCTCAACGGCGAGGCGATGTGCATGGCGTTTCGCAACATCTACACCTTCGGCCCCACCTTCCGCGCGGAAAAGAGCTTTACGCCCCGCCACGCCGCGGAATTTTGGATGATCGAGCCGGAAATTGCCTTCGCGACGCTCAAGGAGAACATGGACCTGCAGGAGGACATGATTAAATACATCATATCCGCCGTGCTCGAAGAAACGCCTGCGGAGATGGAATTCCTAAACAGCTTCGGCGAGGACAAGGGGCTCATCGAGCGGCTGAAGGCCGTCTTGAACGCCGAATTTGTCCGCGTATCGTATACCGATGCGATAGAAATTTTGCAATCGAGCGGGCAGGAATTCGAATACCCCGTGTTCTGGGGCTGCGATTTGCAGACCGAGCACGAGCGCTATCTCACCGAAAAGCACTTCGGCTGCCCCGTGTTCGTCACGGACTATCCCAAGGAGATTAAGTCCTTCTACATGCGCCAGAACGACGACGGGAAGACGGTCGCCGCGGCGGACCTTCTCGTGCCCGGCATCGGCGAACTTTGCGGCGGCAGCCAGCGCGAGGAGCGGCTGGACGTACTGAAAGAGCGCCTTCGCGAGCTAAACATGCGGGAAGAGGACTACGATTGGTATCTTGAGCTGCGCAAATACGGCACATGCAAGCACGCGGGCTTCGGCATGGGCTTTGAGCGGCTGATCATGTACCTTACGGGCATCAGCAACATCCGAGACGTGTTGCCCTTCCCGAGGAAGACTCGCAACTGCGAGTTTTGATGCGTACGTTTCGCGGACTTGTAACCGGCACAATCCCCGGCAACGGATTGAGTGAATTGGAACGGAAATGCGACGTGCGCTACGCGACCGCGGAAAGCGACGTGCGACGCATCCTCCCCGAGTGCGACGCGGTGCTCACGTTCGGTCTGATCGACCGCGCGATGATCGAATCCGCGCCGAACCTCAAAATCATCAGCAACTACGGCGCGGGCTACGACAAGGTGGATACCGTAGCCGCGGAGGAACACGGAATCCCGGTCACGAACATCCCCGATTCCACGGCGTATTCCACGGCGGAACTTTCCCTGACGCTCATGCTCTCGGTCGCCCGCCGCGTGTGCGAGCTCGATTCCGCCATCAGGAACAATGAACCCTGCTTTTCCGACCCCGCGCGCATGGGTCGCAACCTCGAGGGCGCGACGCTGGGCATTCTGGGCATGGGGCGCATCGGCGGGCTCATGGCAAAGTGGAGCGAATCTCTTGGCATGCGCGTAATCTACCACAATCGGCGCGAGGTACAGGGCTGCGCATACGGCTATCGGACGCTCGATGCGCTGCTCGCCGAAAGCGATGTGCTCTCCGTCCACTGCCCGCTGAACGATTCCACGCGCAACATCCTGTCGCGCGAAAAGCTCGCCCACATGAAAAAGGGCGCGATCCTCATCAACACCGCGCGCGGCGCGGTCTTGGATCACGATGCGCTATGCGACATGCTGGAAGACGGGCGCCTCGGCGGCGCGGGGCTTGACGTGTTCCCGGACGAGCCGAATGTGCCCGAAAGGCTGAAAGTACTCAAAAACGTCGCCCTGACGCCGCACGTCGGCACGCACACGCTGGAGGCGCGCACGAACATGGCGATCGCCGCAGCGAACCGAATCCTGGATGTCATGGAGGGCAGAACGCCGCCGAACATCGTAAATCTGTAAAAAAAGCACAGGGGCTGTCGCAAAACGCAAATGTTGCGACAGCCCCCGATTTTTTATTCCTTGCACACGTCTTTGATGACCGCTACCGCCTTTTCCAACAGTTCCTGCGGAATGTTGAGCGCAGGCAGAAGCCGCACCTTGTCCTTCGCGGTGAGGCACAAAACGCCCTTTTCCATACACTGCGCGACGACGTCTTTCGCAGGCTTTTTCGTTTTGATCCCGATCATCAGCCCGAGTCCCGTAACGCTCTCGACGCCCTCCGCGCCCGCAAGCGCTTCAAAGATGTATCGGCTCTTTTCGCGCACCTCGCAGAGCAGCTTCTCATCGATTCTCTTTAGCACGCTGAGCGCGCCCGCGCAGCAAACGGGGTTCCCGCCGAACGTCGAGCCGTGGTCGCCCGCACCCAGCGTGTATTCTGTCTTTTCCCCCATCAGGCACGCGCCGAGCGGCAGCCCGCCGCCCAGCCCCTTTGCGGTGGTAACGATGTCGGGCGTAATTCCGTATGTCATGTAGGCGAAGAGCGCGCCGCACCTGCCGTTTCCCGTCTGCACCTCGTCCGCTATGAGGAGCACATCGTTCTCGTCCGCGAACTTTTGCAGTCCCTTCGCAAACGCATCGTCCAGCGGCATCACGCCGCCCTCGCCCTGCACGCATTCGATCATTATGGCGGCGATCTTTTCCTTTTCGGAGAGCGCGTACAGCGCGTCCAGATCACCTGCGGGGATGTGGAAGAAGCCCGGCGTCAGCGGCTGAAACAGCCCGTGAAAGTGCGCCTGCCCCGTCGCGGCGAGCGTGGTGAGCGTGCGCCCGTGGAAGGAGTTTTCGAGTGTCACGATCGCGTGGCAGTCCGCGCCCTTTTTCTCCGCCGCGTATTTGCGCGCGACCTTGATTGCGCACTCGTTCGCCTCCGCGCCGGAATTGCCAAAGAACACCTTTTTCATGCCCGTGCGCCTGCACAACGCTTCCGCAAGGCGCGCGCAGGGCGCGGTGTAATAGAGGTTGGAGGTGTGCTGCACCTGCGAAAGCTGCTCGATCACGGCTTCCCGCCAGATATCGTCGGCGACGCCGAAGGTGTTGACCGCGATGCCCGTCCCCATGTCGATGTATTCCTTGCCGGCGGCGTCTTGCACGAGGCTCCCCTTTCCGGAGACGATTTCGACAGGGAACCTTCCGTAGGTGTTTGCTACATACGCCTTGTCCAGTTGCATGATGTCCGTCATTTGCCGTTCCCTCCCGTGACCATGGTGCCCGCGCCCTCGTCCGTGAGAAGCTCCATCAGGATGGAGTGCGGCACGCGCCCGTCCATGATGATGACCTTTTCCACGCCCTTTTCTATCGCTTCCACGCAGCACTCCACCTTGGGGAGCATGCCGTCGGAGATGATGCCCTCCCTGCGCAGGCGCGCGGCCTCGCCGACGGTGATTTCGGGGATGAGCGTCTTGGGGTCGTCCTTGTCGCGGAGGATGCCCGCGATGTCCGTCAGCATGATGAGCCTCTTGGCGTTCAGCGCGCCCGCGATCGATGCGGCGGCGGTATCGCCGTTGATGTTGTAGGCATTGCCGTTTCTGTCGCAGCCGAGCGTGGAGACCACGGGGATATAGCCCTTTTCGAGCAGATCCACGACCGGGCGGATGTTGATCTTCGTGATTCGCCCGACGTAGCCCAGCTTCGGGTCCTTTACCTCCGCCTCGATGAGCCGCCCGTCCATGCCGGAGATGCCCATCGCCGTTCCTCCGTTCATTTCGAGGAGGTTTACCAACGTCTTATTGATCTTTCCCGCGAGCACCATCTGTACGATGTCCACGGTTTCCTTATCCGTCACGCGGAGTCCGTCCACAAACGTCGGCTTTTTGCCCATCAGCTGCATCATCTCGGAAATTTCGGGGCCGCCGCCGTGCACGAGGACGATTTTTACGCCGATGAGCCACAACAGCACGATGTCTTCCATGACCTGCTGCTTGAGCTGCTCGTTGAGCATCGCATTTCCGCCGTATTTGATTACGACGATCCTGCCCGAATACCGCTTGATGTACGGCAGCGCGCCGGTCAATACCTGCGCCCGCTCCGCATTGGAAAACGCCTTTTCACCCATTTTTGTCATCCTCCCTCAGGGGCGGTCGTCCCCG
>CAYFRC010000192.1:0-3971 GCA_964345325.1 uncultured Oscillospiraceae bacterium | reverse complement strand
CCCCCTTGATGACCCAGCACTTCGCGCGCTTGTTGTAGGACAGGGTGCCGTATATGTGCCCCTCTGCCGGGGCGTCCGCGAGATAGGCGGGATATTGCAATAAAACCATCTCCGATTGGCGCAATGCATTCATGGGAGCGCGATCCCCCAAAGGCGCGACAGGCCGAACACCTCCACGCGCTTGCCCTCGATCTCGGCGGGCAGGTTTGCGTTGTCGCGCGTCACGAGCAAAAGCTCGTCGATCGCGTCCGTCGCGAGGTAGCGCTTCGCCTGTTTGAGGAGCGCGGATTTCGCGGGGGTTCCCTGCTTGACCTCGATGCCCGTGCGGCCGACCACGAAATCGATGCGGCACCTGGGCGCCAGGACGACCTCGTGCTCGACGGGGAGATTCGCGTCCGAGAGCGCGTGCAGGATCAATGCGTGGAGTTCCTGCTCCGTGCCCGAGGGCGGAACGCGCAGATGCGACAGCGCTTTTTTGATTTCCTCCGTCATTGCTACCCCCAGTATTTGTTGTCGAGCGAGCGGTACTGTACGGATTCGGCGACGTCCTGCTCGCAGATCTCGTCGCGGTGGGCGAGGTCGGCGATCGTTCGCGCCACCTTGAGCACCCGCGTATACGCGCGGTTGGAGAGTCCCATCGAGTCGACTGCCGTGCGCAAGAGCTTCATCGCGCCGTCCGTCATCGGGCAGAACAGGGGCAGGGTCTTCGCGTCGAGGCGCGCGTTGCAGGAAATGCCCGCGCCCCGAAACCGCTCTCGCTGTACGGCCCGCGCCGCCTCCACGCGCTTTCGGATATCGAAGGAGGATTCCTCTTTTTCGTTCGATGTGATGCGGTCGGCGGGGATGGATTCTACCTCGATGTGCATGTCGATGCGGTCGAGCATGGGGCCGGAAACGCGGCTCAGATATCGCTGAATCTGCATCGGAGAACACCTGCACGGCTTCGTGCGGGAACCGAAGTTTCCGCACGGGCAGGGGTTCATGGAGCATATGAGCATAAACTGTGCGGGATACGTCGCCTGCGCGCCCACGCGCGTCACGTTTACGAAGCCGTCCTCCATGGGCTGGCGGAGCACCTCGAGCAAGTCGCGGCGAAACTCCGGCAGCTCGTCCAAGAACAGTACGCCGTGGTGCGCCTTGCTGATCTCTCCGGGCAGCGCCTGCAGCCCGCCGCCGATGATGGATATGGGGGAAGCGGTGTGGTGCGGGGAGCGGAAGGGGCGCTCGAGCAGCAGCCCCGTTTCGGGCGCGATGCCCGCTGCGGAGTGAATTCGCGTGACTTCGAGCGCCTCGTCAAACTCCATGTCGGGCAAAATCCCCGGCACGCACCGCGCCATGAGCGTCTTACCCGAGCCGGGCGCGCCCATCATGAGCACGTTGTGTCCGCCCGCCGCCGCGATTTCGAGAGCGCGCTTTGCGCTGTGCTGCCCCTTGACGTTGGAAAAATCCATGGACGGCTCGCGACTGCCGAGCATCGCGGAATATTCCTGCACTGCGACGGGGTCGATTTTTTCGCGCCCCATGAGGCAGGAAATCGTCTGCTTGAGGGATTTGACGGGGAAAATCTCGATGCCCGAAACGCAGGAGACCTCGTGCGCATTTTCGCAGGGGATGAAGGCGCGCTTCACGCCCGCCTCGCGCGCGGAGATCGCAAGCGGGAGGATGCCGCGCACGCTGCGGACGGAGCCGTCCAGCGACAGTTCGCCGATCAACACGGCGTCCGATGCGCTTTCGAGCTTGATCATGCCGCTCGCTGCGACCATCGCGACCGCGATCGGCAGGTCGAACGCGGGCCCCTCCTTCCTTCGGTCGGCGGGGGCGAGGTTCACCACGATGCGCCCCGAGACCATGCCGAAGCCGCTGTTGCGGATTGCCGAGCGCACGCGCTCCTTCGATTCGCGCACCGCCATGCCCGGCAGCCCCACGATCTCGAAAAACGGCGCGCTCGAATCATCTATGTGCGCCTCCACGGACACGGGGAAGCCTTCGATCCCCTCAAGCCCCATGCCGCGCATCGTAATCAGCAAGATATACCCCTCCAAATCCGTTGGTATCCCTATTATAGCCCCGCCCGCGCGCGATTGCAAGACCGTGTTTGCATCGCAGACGAAGAAAAAGGCGCGCATTCGGACGCGCCCTTTGTGATTAGCCTCTCTGTTTGTCGATCTCGCGGCGTATGGCGAGCGCGCCGGAGGCGATGTTTTCGCAGGAGGTGATCGCGCTGCCGACGATTGCGATGTCTATCCCGATGCGGCACAGTTCCGCAACCGTTTGTATGCCGATGCCGCCCGCCGCCGCCAGCCTCGCGCGCGAAAGAGCGTTTTTCAGTGCCCTGCACAGCGCAAAGGGAACGCCGTCCTCGGCCTGTGAATCGATGCCGGTGTGCGCGCAGAGGATGTCCGCGCCCATCTCCTCGAGCCGCAGCGCGCGCTGCACGGGATCGGGGTGGGACAGGAGATCCACGGCGACGCGTGCGCCCCGTTCGTGCGCCGCGTCGAGCGCGCGGCGAATGGTCCTATCGTCCGCGGTGGCGAGTGCCGTCACGATATTCGCGCCCGCGTCCAGCGCCATGTCCGTTTCGTATTTGCCCGCGTCCGCGAGCTTGAGATCGGCGAGGAGCACGGCATGCGGGAGCGCCTCCCGCAGCAGGCGCACCGCAGCCATGCCGCTGTGGTAGACAAAGGGCGTACCTGCCTCAAAGATATCGACGAAGGGTTCCGCTTCGAGCAACCGGGGAGTCATCTCGGAGCCGAAGGGCTTGTCGAGCGCCAACTGCAACAGCATATGCGTTCCTCCCATCCGTTTTTTGCCTATCGGGGGCGAAGGTTTGGAAATTGCGCGGTGCCTTCTGTGGACACCTTCAGCAGCTTTTCCCAAAGCCCGTTACCCGATATGCGCATCTTGAAAACCTCGCCCCTGCTTTCAAAGAGGAGCGACGCGCCGTCTCCGTCCGAAAAGCCTTTCGCCATGAGCCTGCCCTCCCCGCAGAAGGTGATCGTGAGCGCGCTGTCCTGCACGATATCCGAAAAGAACACGGGCGCGCACTTCGTCCGCAAATAGTTAGACAGCGCCTTGTAATTTTCCGGCGCGACGACATACGTTTCGCCCTCCCATTCGGCGGTGACGGAGCGCGCTTCGTCCAAATAGGTCTCCGTCGCATTCACCATGGTCGCCGCATTGATCGCGATGGAGATTTCCTCGATATAGCGGTTCATGGCGTTTTTCGCCGCCACGGCGTAGACCATGCCGCCGATGGCTATCGCCAGAAGCAGCAGCCCGAAGGCGATAAAGAGACGACCGCCCCACTTCATATTGTTTCCTCCCGCGTTTTCGCGTAGATTGCCCTTGCGTGCACCGCGCCGATCGCGGAAAGCAGCAGCGCGATTGCGTTGTACACAAGCGACAGATACGAAAAGCCGTTCAGCGCGCAAAAGACGGTTTCCGCCCCAAGCGTCAAAAATCCCAAAATCGCGCAGCCCATGGCGGCGCGGAACGCGCGCCCGATGCCGTTTTCTTTTTGTACGATGGTGATTCTCTCTCCCGTTATCGCGCGCGAAAACGCGCCCATGAGCCAATACAGCGCCGGAAACAGCCGCGCCGCGGCAAAGGGGAACACGTATATGCACCTTGTGGACGGCGCGTTTTCGAGGAAATACAAAAGGACGAACGCTGCATACAGCGCGGCGAGCGCGAAACCTACGGCCTTTCCCTCCTTCGGATGGACATAGTATTTCCCCGTGTAAACGCGCGCCCCGCCCCCGGCGGCGACATAGAAATTTTTATATTTTCTTTCTTTCATAAGCGCCTCGTTTTGCAGTTTTTCGGTTGACAGAATTGCAAATTGCCCTTATAATATACTATGAGCACCTTTGGATTGCAAGGGTGAAAGTATTAAGGAGGGATTTTTGATCATGAAGAAACTGCTATCCATTCTTCTCGTCGCGTGCATGCTCCTGAGCATGGCAGCGTTC
>CAYFRC010000191.1:0-4008 GCA_964345325.1 uncultured Oscillospiraceae bacterium | reverse complement strand
GTTGAGCAGCAGGCAGTCCTTCTCCGCAACCTCGCGAATGTCCTTACAAAAGCCCTCAAGCGCCGCAATGTTGCGCTGCCCGTACATGATGCCGCCCGCGCAAAGCGTATCGCCCACGCACTGGTCCACGCCGTATTTGAGCGGGATTTCCACGTCCTTCTCGAACGCCTCCAGCATGCCGATTCGCGTGCAGTTGACCACGTATTTCGCGCCGGAAAAGGCTTCTCTGCGGTCGAGCGTCGAATGAATCCGGATATCGAGCCCGTTCGCTTCGATGTCGCGCCTGCAGAGCTGCGTTACCATGGAGAGATTGTGCTCGTTGATGTCCGTGAATGCGATCTCGATGTTTTGCAACTCCTTCACCGTCAGGATGTCCGCCAAAAGCCTTCTCGTGAATCCGATGGAGCCTGCGCCGATAAAAGCGATCTTCATACGATGAACCCTCCCACCGAATTTTGATAGCGATACAGGCGTTCGTAGGTCTTTTCTTCCTCACTGCCTATGGAGACGACGTCGATATCCATAACGCGCAGCTGCATGGAGGGAAACGGCTGCCCCATGAGGTCGAGCGCGCGGATGGTGCACCGCAAATCGTCCGCCTCCTCGATAAAGCCGGAATACATCGCGTCCCTCGTCCAAAGTGTCGCGCAGCACTCCTCGCGCAGCGCCTTCTGCAAAAGGGTGCAGATGTGGTCCTCGCCGTCCGTGCACTCGATCGTTTCCGGTTTCTCTTCGTTGAGCTTCAAAAGCAGCTCCAGCTTGTCCGCGTAGGCGGTGTCGAGCTGCACCTCGTCGATCGTGGATACGCGCACGGAATAGAAGCCGTCATACTTGCCGTAGGGAGATACGGAGCGAAGCAGCACCGTCCGAAGGTTCGTCGCGAGCACAAAGCCCGCGATGGAATAATCGGGATTTTCGGGGTCGGTATAGAGGCTCGCAATCCTGCCGAAACGCGTGATCTCCCGAAGCTGGTATGCCAGATAGTTGTTTTGGTTGTTCATACGCCCTCCATGTCCGCATCCGTCAGAATCCACGTGAAAACCCGACCGAGCACGTCCGTCACGCGGATCGCCGCGTCGCCGCTATAGATAGGGAGCTTCATAACCGTCTTCAGTGCCGGAGATGCCTTGCTCCGCGTAAAAAATGCCTTCGTCTCAAAAGTATCACCCTTGACATACCCCAGCGCCCACGAATCGACGGCATCCATCGGGTTTTTTATGCCCTCGATCTCCACGTCGGAACGATATGCCTCAAGCTTTACATCCCGATACGCGATGCCCGGCGCAACGCGCACGCGAATCTCCGGCGCGCCCTCCGCCTGCGGCACGCAGTAGATGGCGTTCGCCTCTCCCATGCGCTTCCGCGTCGCGAGATAGGCGCATACGCTGCTGTCGCAGCCGATAAATCGCCTGCCGAGGCGGTATGCCACATCCATGGTCGTGCCCGAACCGACGAAAAAATCCATCACGAGGTCGCCCTTTTTCGTGGTGGTGCGCAAAATGCGCTCTAACAGCGCATACGGCTTTTGCGTGTCGTACCCCGTGCGCTGCGGGTCCTTCTGCTGCAAATGGCTCACGTCCGTCCACACGTCCGAGGGGTAGGCGGGCTCGTCGTCATAATAGGTATATATCTTCCCGCCGGACTTGATGGAGCGGTATGTGCGCCCGTCCGCGTCGATGTGGCGCTTCATGTGGTTGCGCCGCTCCTGCGAACGGGGAACCGGCGCCTGCGTGATGTCGAAAAAATGCTCCTTGCCCTTTCGATAAAACAAAATCGTATCGTGCTTGCGGCTGAAAAAGCGCTTCGCCCTGCCGCCCGACTGGTACGCCCAGATGAGTTGGTTCAGAAGATTGTCCGCGCCGAACACTTCGTCCAAAATCGTGCGGATCAGGATGTGCGAGCGGTAATCGATATGCACAAACATGCTGCCCGAATCCGCAAGCAAGGTGTGGCAGGCGGAAAGCACCTGCCGCATCATGCTTTCGTATACATCGGGGGCGAGGTCGTCCCGATAGGCGGGCAGCGTCAAGGAACCTGCGCCCTTTCGGTGTTCCTCTTCGCCCACGCGCTGGCGGAACACAAACGAATCCCCCGTCGCAAACGGCGGATCGATGTAGATCGCCTGCACCTGCCCCGCGTATTGTTCGAGCAGGGCCGGCAGAATGTCGCGCGCGTCCGCAAGATAAAATTCCGCAACCTCGCCCTGCCCCTCCTGCCTCTCGCGCATTGTGTCCACCCGATACGGCATATCCCGTTCCCCTTTCGTGTATGCCTATTATAGCAAGTTCGGACGGGCGCGTCAACGGTTTTGTAAAATCCGCCTTCCTTGCGCGCGGCGCGCTGCATCTTGACAGATGCACCGGGAAGATATATGATTGCGATATCGAGACAATTTTCCGATTTCGTATGAAAAGAGGGAAAGAAATTATGCTCCACAGCGCGAAAAAAACCCTGATTGACATCCCGACCGCGAGCGGACATGCATCCACCATCGCCGTGTGCGGAGACGATATCCTCCTCGCGTGGTTCGGCGGAGCGCAAGAGGGCGCGCCCGACGTCGATATCTATGCCGCAAGGCGGCACAACGGCGCGTGGGATGCCCCGCGCCTGCTCGCGGGCGAGGACAATTTGCCGCACTGGAACCCCGTGTTTTACGCGTGCGGGGATAAAATTGATTTGTTTTACAAGGTCGGAACGCCGATCCCCGCTTGGTATACGCGCAGGATGCGCTCGACGGACGGCGGCAGGACGTGGACCCGGCCAACGGAGCTCGTACAAGACGATATCGGCGGCAGGGGCCCCGTGCGCAACAAGCCGCTGCGCCTCAAAAGCGGAAGAAGGGTGCTCGCGCCCGCGTCCATCGAAACGGAGACGCAATGGAACGCCTTTGTCGATATCTCGGACGACGACTGCGTATCGTTTCGCGCCTCCCCCTTCGTTCCGCTTTGGCGAAGGGGCGATGCCCCGCCAAAGGGCTGCGCAAACGCGCCCCTTGAAATCCTCGGCAAGGGCGTCATTCAGCCTGCGCTTTGGCAATCGGCGGACGGCGCCGTCCACATGCTCTTGCGCTCGACGGAGGGGTATATCCTGCGCAGCGACTCTTTGGACGAGGGTGAGACATGGTGTACCGCCTATTCTACGGGCATTTTCAACAACAACAGCGGCATCGACCTCGCGCAGGCAGCGGACGGCACCCTCTTTTTGGTGAGCAACCCCGTATCCGGCAATTGGGCGGCGAGAACGCCCCTGCTCCTCTCCTTTTCCGTAAACGACGGCGAGACATTCAAGCCGCTGTTGTATTTGGAGACAAACGAGGGCGAATACTCCTATCCGGCGATCCTCTCAAAGGGGAAAACGCTTTTCATCAGCTATACCTGGAAGCGCGAAAAGATCGCGTTTTGGGAGATCGAAACGGAAGCGCGGTTCTAAGAATCCACAAAAAAATCGGGATGGGGTTGCCCCTTCCCGATTTTTTGTGCAAATACCTTACAGCCTTTCCGCGCCGTACACGTCCAAGAAATACTTGTAGGTGTTCAGCATCAATTCGCCGCATGCGGCATCGTCGCAGGCGATATAGGCGTTGTTGTGCATTTGCAGCGCGCTGATCGTCCATTGCTGCGAAACGCCGCCCTCGACGCAGTGCTTGAGCGCGCGCGCCTTGCTGTGCCCGCTGATCAAAAGCACCACTTCGCGGGCGTCCGTCACCGTGCCGACGCCGACGGACAGCGCCTTGGCGGGCACCTTCGCCGGGTCGTTTTCAAAAAACCTGCTGTTTACGATCTTGGTGTCCTCGGTGAGCGCGCGGATGCCCGTGCGGGAGCAAAGGGAGGTATACGGCTCGTTAAAGGCGATGTGCCCGTCCACGCCGCTGCCGCCCAGGAACAGATCGATTCCGCCGTAGGAGGCGATCTTCTCTTCATAGCGCGCGCACTCGGCTTCGAGGTCCTCCGCCATGCCATTTAAGATGTTCACGTTTTCCGCGGGGATGTCTACGTGGTTGAACAGATG
>CAYFRC010000190.1:0-4034 GCA_964345325.1 uncultured Oscillospiraceae bacterium | reverse complement strand
GTCGCGGGCCAGATAGCATAGCCGTCCTCACCGTACACGAACGACGCCGCGAACACCGCCTTGAACCGATTCGCGATCGCCGTGCCGTCGATGATCTCCTTCAACCCCGAGGAGATGATGTAGTGCTCCACCTCGACGCCGCAGCTTCTTCCGTATTCGTCGATGCGCGAAAACCACGTCTCCACGCCCGGATAAAACCCAATCGTTTCGCCCTGTTTGTTGAGCATCTCCTTGGTGAACTTCGTGCGGCAGTGCATCTCGAGCATATAGGCGAGCACGCCGTCCATGCTGTGCTTTTCCGCGCGCTCACGGCATGCATCCCAAAACCGCGCAGGCTCCATGTCTATGGAGGGGATGAAGCCATATTCCTGCATGTCGCGCGGCGACAGCGTTTTGTCAAAATCGTATATCAGTGCCACGATCGGCGTTTCCCGCATAGCTTTCCCTCTCTCTCCGCCGCCTATGAAAATGCCCTGCTGCGCTGCGGCAGCAGGGCGGTAGAAACAATTATCCCTCGGTCGGCTCCGCAGGCACTTCGGTCGGCTCGACCGCAGCAGGCTCGGCATTTCCCGCCTCCGCCGCCTTGATGCCGTATCTGGGCGCTTCCTCGGAATAGAGCATCTCCTGCATTTCGCTCGTCGCGACGCCGTCCACCGTCAGCCCCGCCGCCTGCTGGAACTGCTTGACGGCGCGCTTGGTTACATCGCCGAACTTGCCGTCGCGCTTGCCGTTGAAGTAGCCCAGTTCAAACAGCCTCTGCTGCAACTTTTTGACCTCCGCGGACTGCGCGCCCTTGGAGAGCGCGGTATATGTGGCAACGGGCTCCGGCGTTTCCTCGGGTGCGGGCGTCGCCATTTCCGTCTCGGCTTCCGTCATGATGTTCGGCAGTTCTTCCGCGTTGGTGCAGGTCTTCAGCCGCTTGATCGCGTAATTGATGACCGACCACATTTGGCTCGACTGCGCCTGCATCGCGGTGTTTTCGCCGCTCGCCGCCGTCGCCTGCACGATCGCATCCATCATCGTCACGTTGTCGATGCCGTCCTGTATGGTGAGCAGCGCGTTTAAAAACAACTCGTCGTTTTCCAGCGGCGCCTGAGGGTAGATTTCCGTGAACGCCTCGTTGTCCGCCTCCTGTTGGTTCAAAACCAGAGTGCCCTTGTCATCCTGTTGGTACAAGGTGATGATGTTCTTGCGATAGCTGTCCGTCGTGTGCTGCTCGAGCAGCGCTATGCCCTTTTCGCGGAAATCCTTCGTAACGCCCGCGATCTGGCTGGTGTTGACGATGTTGTCCACCAAGATCACGCCGCCGATCACAAGCAAAATCACCACGACAGCGATTGCCCCGCGCAGCCCCCATTTTTTCAGAAGGAGCTTGTCGCGCTGCGACTTTTTCAGCCGCTTTTTGTCGCTTCGGCGCGCGACGGGCGCATCCTCACCCTTCTCTTTTTCCTCTTCGGGGAATACGGCGAGGTCTTCATCCTCGATTTCTTCCTCTTCGTCCTCGGGTTCCTCTTCCTTGCGCTTCAAAAGCACAAAGGGCGAAGGCTTTTTGCCCTTGTTCTCGCGCACGCACTGCATGTACTCCCGAATCTCGGGGCTGATGCCCTTTTGCACCGCGGGCTCAAGCGGCGGCATCTCGCTCTCGTCGAGCGGCTCGATGTCTATCTCGGGCGCGGCTTCTTCGGGAGCAGGTTCCTCCTGTACATAGGTCTCCTCCGATTCGGCCGTCTCTTCCATGGCCTCCTCGGGCTGCTCCTGCGCATCTTCCCGCTCGCCGGAAAACCTGGGGCGATAGCTCGTTTGCGTATATATATCGTCCGCACCGCTCTCCTCGGAGGTGGAATAGCTGATTTTTGTATAAGGCGTAAATCTCGTCTTCGCCTTTACCGTCTCGCCCGGCGCTATGACGCTCTGCGCGGATGTAAAGCCGCTCATCGAGCTTTCGCCCACGGCCGCGCCGCACGACGGACAGGTCGCGCTCTCCGCCCTGAGCGTCTTGCCACAGTTGCTGCAAAACATGTTCCATCCTCCAGTGCTTGAAATCAGCAGAATATACCTATTGTTACTCTATTATATGCGTCAATGCCGTTTTCGTCAAGTCAAAACGGATAATTTTTTCCGCGATCCCTATTTCAGCGGGTTCGCAGGCACAGCCGTGGGAGATGCACCCTCCACAAACACGGGCGTGACGGGCGTTTCAATCTGCGTATACCCAATTTCCTGTACGCCGTATCGCCTTTGCAGCCCGACAGCCAGCATCCCCGTCATGCACAGAACCGCGACGAGGGACAGCATCAATTTGCCGCGCACATTGCACCGCAGCCTGCCCCACACCAAAAAGAGCCCGACGGGCGGCAAAATAACGCAAAACAGAATCGCCCAAAAAAGCGTCGCGTGCCTTTTTTTCTTTGGCGGGCGAAAATAGGTAGAATATCCGTATATCGCCATAAACTCCTCCAACACGATAGTAGCCCTGTAGTTTTTGACGCGCGCCGTGCCCAAAAATATCCCGTGTCGCGTATTCTTCACAAAGTTTACATAAACTTTTCGTTTGCCGTTCGCGGCGACACCGCCCATATAACATTTTTGTGTTATACTCATATGTCAATAGGAGCGATGAATCGGGGGCTATCCATGGCAGCGACGAATGAAATGATACGCATAGAGGGCTTATATAAAGTGTACGGCACGGGCGAGAACCAGGTGGTCGCGCTCAAAAACGTGAACCTTTCCGTAAAGCGCGGCGATATACACGGGATCATTGGCATGAGCGGCGCGGGCAAATCCACGCTGATCCGCTGCATGAACCTTTTGGATCGCCCGACCGAAGGGCGCATCTTTATCGACGGCGTGGAGATGACGGGGCTTTCCGACAAGATGCTGCTCGGCATGCGGCGCAACGTGGGCATGATCTTTCAGCAGTTCAACCTGCTCATGCAGCGCAACGTCGAAAAAAACGTTCGCTTCCCCATGGAGATCAGCGGCGTACCGCGCGAAAAGGCGATCGCCCGCGCGCGCGAACTGCTCGACATCGTGTCCCTGTCCGATAAGCGCTTTGCCTATCCCGCGCAGCTCTCCGGCGGCCAAAAACAGCGCGTCGCCATCGCGCGCGCGTTGACCATGGAGCCGAAGGTGCTCTTGTGCGACGAGGTGACCAGCGCGCTCGACCCCATGACGACCGCGGCAATCCTCTCCCTCCTGAAGGATATCAACAAGCGCCTGGGCATCACCATCATCGTCATCACGCACGAGATGGAGGTCATCAAGCAAATCTGCTCCCAGGTTTCCATCATCGACGGCGGCGAGATCGCCGAATCCGGCGCGGTCTCGGAGGTCTTCTCCCGCCCCATGAGCGAGGCGGGAAAGCGCCTGTTCCACGGCACCTCCGCCGTCAAAAACGGCCTTCCCGAGGGCAAAATCATGCGCGTGATCTTTAACGGCGGCTCCACCTACGAGCCGGTCATATCGAATATCGTTCTGTCCTGCGGCGCGCCCGTGTCCATCCTCTCCGCACAGATCGAAACCGTCGCGGGCGAATCGCGCGGGCAGATGCTCCTGCAGCTCCCCAAGGACGACACAGTCGCCCAAAATATGCTGTCCATGCTCCTGCAAAAGGGCGTCGTCATCGAGGAGGTGCCGCAGAAATGAGTGCGTTTTTGGAAGCCAATGCGAAACTGATCGCCATGATGAAGACGGGGCTCATCGAGACCATCCAAATGACCCTGTTTTCGACGCTGTTTGCGTATCTGTTGGGGATCCCGCTGGGCGTCCTCCTCGTGGTCACGGAAAAGGGGCACATTCGGGAAAATCCGGTCCTGAACCAAACAGTCGGAACGGTCGTGAACGTATTGCGCTCCATCCCGTTTCTCATCATGATCCTCATGCTCTTCCCCCTGACGCGCATCGTCATGGGAACCGCGCTGGGCGTGCGCGCGGCGATCTTCCCCCTGGTCATTGCGGCGTTCCCGTATGTCGCCCGCATGATCGAGTCCTCCTTAAAGGAAGTGGATTCGGGCGTGATCGAAGCGGCGCAG
>CAYFRC010000189.1:2618-4049 GCA_964345325.1 uncultured Oscillospiraceae bacterium | reverse complement strand
GTCTCCCCCCCGCTGTCCCTTTGGGAGTGTGGAAATATGATCACTAAATCGCGTATCAACCGAGCGCAGATCATGGGGCTGCTGCTGCCGGGGCTGCTCATATTCGGCATGTTCACCGTCTATCCAATCATTCGCCTGTTCTGGATGAGCTTGTGCGATATGAGCTTTTCTTCCATGCTCATTCAGCCTTTCGCCGGAATCATGAATTACCAGGAGGTATTCAATGATTCCACCTTCTGGACGGTTTTTGTCAACAGTATCGTCTATACCCTGGTCACCGTGCCCGGGCAGATGGCGCTGGGGTTATTCATCGCCATTCTGCTGAACGGCATCAAGCGCTTCAGCGTCACCTTCCGGGTGATCAATTATCTGCCCGTGGTCACATCCTGGGTGATCGCGTCACTGGTCTTCCGCTATATCTTCAACACAGAAGGCTTGCTTAATTATTTTCTGTGGAAAATTCTCGGCGTCACCTCCAGCAACATACGCTGGCTGGATACTCGCTGGAGCGGTCTTTCCGTCGCCATGATCCTGGGGATCTGGAAGGGCATCGGCTGGAACATGGTGATCTTTCTGGCCGCTTTGCAGCAGGTGCCACAGGATCTGTATGAAGCCGCGGAGATGGATGGCTGCGGCGCATGGAAAAAGTTTGTGAACGTGACCCTGCCTGCCATCCGGGGCACCATTCTATTCGCCCTGATCGAGCTGACCATTGGCGGCTTCAATGTGTTTACTTCCATCAAGATGATCACCGGCGGCAAGCCTGCCCACCAAACCGATACGCTGCTCACCTGGATGTACTATAAGGCATTCAGCACCGGCAAGTTCGGCTACGCGGCGGCGCTCAGCTTTGTGATGGCCCTGTCTTTGGGGCTGCTGGCCATCGTACAGTTCCGTATGATGCGGAACAAGGATGCGTAAGGAGGACAGCAAGATGAAAAGCAAAAATGCCGCAAAGATTCGTGCCGCTGTCGTCCGCTATCTGCTGCTGGCCCTGGGCACGGTGATCTTCACTCTGCCCATGATCTACATGATTTCGACTTCTCTGCGGCCCAATGGTGCGCTTTATGAATATCCGCCGCGCTTCTTTCCCAAGTGGGAAGCGCTGACATTGGAAAACTATGATTATATTCTGCATCAGAGTAGGTTTTATCTGAATTTTCTCAATTCTGTGATCGTATCCGTTTCCACCATCGCCCTGGCAGCCGCAGTAGGTTCGGCCATGGCCTTTGTGCTGGGCAAGTTCAAATCGAAAGGCACCAATCTGCTGTTTGCCTTCATCATCATCACCATGATCATTCCCGGCACCACCATGATCGTGCCGCAGTTTGAGCTTGCCACCAAGCTGGGCATGGTCAATAAGCTGTGGGGCTTGATTCCTTTTTATGTGGCCTGGGTGATTCCCTTCTCCACCTTCATGATCAAGGGCTT
>CAYFRC010000189.1:0-2608 GCA_964345325.1 uncultured Oscillospiraceae bacterium | reverse complement strand
CCTGGATCGATGGCGCAGACGTCTGGACAGTGTACACAAAAATCGCCCTGCCCCTGGCTTCCCCCGCCATCGCCTCCGTTAGCATTTTCAATTTTCTGACCGCGTGGGAAGAATACCCCTGGGCCAATACCGTGATCAATGACAACAGTAAACGCACCCTGCCCATTGCCATTGCCGGTTTCTTTGGTCAGCATCAGTTCACCCAATGGGGCTATGTGTTCGCCATGTCGGTGCTGACGCTGATCCCCGTGGTGCTGATCTTCATCCTTTGCCAAAAATTCTTCGTGCAGGGGCTGACAGCTGGAAGTGTGAAGGGATAACTGATAGTGGCAAGCAATGCAAACTTACTAAGTTTTGCAAAAGCTTGTTGGTAGGCTCCGCCCCCAAGCCCCTGAAAACCAGAGCTTGCGCTCTGTGGTTGTGTCGTATTCCTGCGTCATTCGACCTTCTGGCTGCGCCTGAAATTCAAAAAAGAAAAGCCCCTGTGCCAGTTATGCTGCTGTAAACAGCATCTGACGCAGGGGCTGTGTTATCGTTCTGGGCTTTCTTCCTGTCGGGGATCTTTCTCTTCTGGCAGGTAGTCGCGTTCCAAAATATCGAAATTATACTTGACGTGATTCAGTGTTGTGAGCTGCGGTTTCAGTTCTTCGAGTGCGGCATCATCAGCTTCTTTCTCCGATTTCAGCGCCTCATATTCGGCAGATAATTCCTTCAGCGTCGGCATCTTTCCTTCAACAGAGGAGTAGACAGCCTGCGCTTTTTTGTGATCTTCGATCTCTGCCCGGTGCTCATTGTAGAATTTTGGCGACCAGCCGGAAGCCTTATACTGCGCATAAACATCCTTTGTTCGCCTGTAATCACGGATTGCCTGACGAAGCTGGTTGATTTCTTTCATGCGATTTTGCTTCTGTCGGATTGCGGCATTCAGCTCATTTCGCTCAGTCCGTAGTATGCTAATCTGATCCTCAAGCTCTTCGATGGATCCTATGTTATGCTCTTTCAGAAAAATGATCGACTGAGCTTTTGCATCGATATTGTTGCGCTCAGCCCACACAATGTAGCCTCGACCTTTCATGCCATCCCGGAGCTTTGTTTCAATGTCGATCAGCCGTTTGACCTGACTGTAAGTGTATTCACTTCTGGGGATTTTCGGAATGTGAACATGTTGACCGTCGAGCGTTTTCCTTAAAGCTGCTTCAGAGTATTCCGCGCCGAGGCTGTCCAGACGAATATACCGCTCGCCGCCGGGCGGCTTAATGCTCACATGAGCACCGCGCTTAATCCAACATCCTGCTTCTTCCATCAGCTGCATGAGCGCGTCAAATCCATCTGGCTGCAACCGCAGCGCCGCATCAATCGTAATTCGGAGCGAATCCCGGCTCGTCAATTTGGATTGATCACCCTCCCATTTCTCGTAGGAAACGGTTTTGTTCTGCGGAACCTGAACGACCGAAAGATGATGCTCACGACAAAGCTCGTCGCTGATCTCAGCAACAAGCCGGCTGGAGTTCCACACATTCCTGAATTTATGGGAGCAGTCCAGAGCTGTTGCGCAGAAAACAATGTGGTTATGGATAAGTATGTGACATTCTGGCACGAAGGGGATGAATATCCCAATCATTACTTCTCGCAATGGTATCAGGGCAAGCCTTTTCAGTAAATGGTCGAACTTACATAACCGCTGAGCAGTATATGATGTCTGAAAAAGCGCTCCTCTTTAAGGATCTGTATCATTACGGATTAATCATGGAGGAGTCATCCCCGAAGAAATGCAAGGATTTGGGGCGATTGGTTTCAGGCTTTGATTCAAGCACATGGGATAACGCATTACGAGAAATCATTTTCCATGGGAATCTTGGAAAATTCCAGAGTGATATCACTCTCGTGGATGCTCTGCTGGAGACGGAGAATGCTGTCCTAGTGGAAGCCAGCCCGTATGTCGGAATCTATGGTGCAGGATTGGCTGAAAACGATTTGTTGAATCCGGCTGGAACCCTTAAAGTGATGCCAGAGGGCTGGAAGAATCCGAAAAACGGTAGCCAAGCAACGAATCACCTCGGCTTTGTATTGATGGGAATTCGTGACTTATTCCGTCAGCTTATGGGGCATTCCTGGCGTCCTGGGGAAGAATACCATTCCTTATGAGTCCTCCATGCCAACTTTGGCGGAAGGCATTAGCAGAGCTAACAAATCGCTTCGATCTTGCTAACCGACCGGCCTATGCAGTTAACAGATTGCTGCCTCCTGACACGATCAGAACCCGTGAACAATCCACCTGTTTGTCGTCTGCAGAGTGCTCAAAAGCACCCGTAATCACAAGCTATTTTTCGGATCTGTGAAAAATGTCGTCTGCGTCGTCCGCCATTTTTGGCACGACCGTCCGAAAAAATTAGACGTAGAAGAAGGGGCATCCGTAAAGGCCGATTAGAAAACGGGCTAAAAAATTAGAAATCTGCTAACAGGGGTCATCTTCTGTTAGCAGATTTTTTGCGTTCCGCAGCGTACTGAAAAAGAAAAATCCTACCAGCTTCACAGTCGCCTTTTTGAGGGCAAATCTGTCGATCTGGTAGGCAAAATGGTGATCCCGGCGGGATTCGAACCCACGGCC
>CAYFRC010000188.1:0-4082 GCA_964345325.1 uncultured Oscillospiraceae bacterium | reverse complement strand
TTTGTTTACTGGGTTTCCAGCATAGAGAAAACCACCTATCGAGTTTATCAATAGATGGTTTCATTTTTGGCGGAGAAGGAGGGATTTGAACCCTCGCTGCCGTTATCCAGCACTACTCCCTTAGCAGGGGAGCCCCTTCGGCCTCTTGGGTACTTCTCCACATGACCTGAAAAGCGGAGAGAGAGGGATTCGAACCCCCGGTGCCTTTCGACATCACCGGTTTTCAAGACCGGCGCCTTCAACCGCTCGGCCATCTCTCCTCGACAATCGGCTTTTTTATTATACCGATCCAAAGGGGCGCTGTCAAGCCAATTTCAAAAGTTTACACAAGGACAACACGTACGAAATCCCGCACCCGTTTCCCTTTCTGAAGGCGCAAAAAGACAATCTCCGCGCTTTTAATGTTCGTGTATTTTGCCATATATTGTTGTGGGCGAGTGTTTCGCGGCTGATATGTGGGAATTAACCGAATATTATCTCATTCCGCATATCTAAAATCCGAACGGCGTGATAGAATTCTTTTGGATAGAATATTTTAGGAGGCACAATCCATGAAGAAGCTTTTTGCGGTTGCACTCATTCTCGCGCTGTCGCTGATTTTCTGCGGCGTCGCGATGGCGGAAGATGTCAAGCTTGGCGTCATCCTGCTGCATGACGAGGACTCCACGTATGACCTCAACTTCATCAACGGTGTGAAGGATGCGCAGGCCGCCTTGGGGCTCGACGATTCGCAGGTCATCATCAAGAGGAACATCCCCGAATCGAACGAATGCTACGAAGCCGCCGCCGACCTTGTGGACGAAGGCTGCAACGTGATCTTTGCGGACAGCTTCGGCCACGAAACCTTCCTGCTGCAGGCAGCCAAGGAATTCCCCGAGGTGCAGTTCTGCCACGCGACCGGCACCATGGCGCATACCGAAGGTGTCGAGAACTTCCACAACGCATTCGCCTCCATTTATGAGGGCAGGTTCCTGGCGGGCGTCGCGGCCGGCCTCAAGCTGAACGAGCTGAAGGAAAACGGCTTGCTCAAGGGCGAAACCCCGCTCATCGGCTATGTCGGCGCGTTCACCTACGCGGAAGTTATGTCCGGCTACACCTCCTTCTACCTCGGCGCGAAGTACGTTTGCCCCGATGTCACCATGAAGGTGCAGTTCACCGGCTCCTGGTACGACGAGAAGGAAGAAAGGGCAGCCGCCGAGGCGCTCATCGCCGCCGGATGCGACCTGATTTCCCAGCACGCGGACTCCATGGGCGCTCCCACTGCCTGCGAGAACGCCGGCATCCCCAACGTCTCCTATAACGGCTCCACGCTGGAGAGCTGCCCGAACACGTTCATCGTCGCCTCCCGCATCGATTGGGCGCCCTACTTTGAGTACATCTGCGGCGCGATCGCAAACGGCGAAATCATCGCAACCGACTGGACCGGCACCATCGAGACCGGCTCCGTCGTTTTGACCGACATCAACGAAAAGGCCGCAGCCGCCGGCACCGTCGAAACCGTCGAAGCCACAAAGGCGAGCCTTTTGGACGGCACGCTCAAGGTTTTTGATACCGCGAAGGAAGGCTTCATCACCGTGGGCGGCGAAGCGCTCACTTCCTACCTCGCGGATGTCGATACCGATTCTGCGTTTACCCCCGATACCGAGGTCGTCGCGGACGGCTATTTCCACGAGAGCGAATTCCGCAGCGCGCCGTACTTCAACGTGCAGATCGACGGCATCGAGCTCATCAACACCATGTTCTAATCTCGCGCAATCACACGCATAAGGGCTTTATGCCCTTATGCGGTTTTTCAGTTTAACGGAAGTTTGGAGGAAGTTTCTGTGGAGCAAAACCTCAACAAAGTGCCGTCTCTTTCGATGCGGCACATCACGAAACGGTTCGGAGACGTCGTCGCAAACGACAACGTCAATCTGGACGTATACGCGGGTGAGGTCTTGGCGATCCTCGGCGAAAACGGCTGCGGAAAGACCACGCTCATGAACATGGTCTCCGGAATTTACTACCCCGACGAAGGGCAAATCTTCGTAAACGGCGAGGAAGTCGTCATTCGCTCCCCGAAGGACGCATTCGACCTTAGGATCGGCATGATCCACCAGCATTTTAAGCTGATCGACATCTTTACCGCCGCCGAAAACATCGTTCTGGGCATCGAAGACGGCAGCGGATACGACATGAAGAAGGTAACGAGCCGCGTGACGGAGATCGCCGAACGGTACGGCTTTTCCATAGACCCCAAAAAGAAAATCTACGAAATGTCCGTCTCCGAAAAGCAAACGGTCGAAATCCTGAAGGTGCTCTACCGCGGCGTGGACATCCTCATTCTGGACGAGCCGACCGCCGTTCTGACGCTGCAGGAGATCGAGCAGCTGTTTGCGGTGCTGCGCCGCATGGTGCAGGACGGCAAGAGCATTATCATCATCACGCACAAGCTCCACGAAGTGCTCGAGGTCTCCGACCGCGTCGCGATCATGCGCAAGGGCGCGCACGTCGCGACCGTACAAACCAAAGAAACCGATGAACACACCCTGACCGAAATGATGGTCGGAAAAAAAATATCGCTCGATATCGACCGCTCCGAGCCGCTCACGAGCGAGCCGCGCCTCGTGATTGAACGGCTGAACGTATACGATGTCGAAGGCGCGCACATTCTGAAGGACGTGTCCCTTTCCGTAAACGGCGGCGAGATTTTGGGCATCGCCGGCATCGCGGGCAGCGGGCAGAAGGAGCTGTTGGAGACCGTCGCGGGGTTGCAGCACATAGAAAGCGGCAACATCATCTTCCACAACCCCAAGAAAAACCAGCCCGTCACCTTCTTTCACAAAAACGTGAAGCAAATCCGCGCCCTCGCCGCTGAAGGCAAGTTTCAGGATCGCGACGGCAATCCCATGCACCTCGAGGGGAAGAGCGACAGGGAGATCACGCAGCTCGTTCAAAAGGAGCAGATTCTCTTTATCGAAAACGAAATCTTCAACCTCCGCTCACTCACACCTCTGGAGATCCGCGATCTGGGCGTCAAGCTCTCCTTCGTCCCGGAGGATCGGCTCGGCATGGGGCTGGTCGGCAACATGAACATCATCGACAATATGCTCCTTCGCAGCTACCGCAAGGGCAAGGGCGCGATGCTCAACCGCGAAAAGCCCTCCGAACTCGCGGAGACGATCGTGAAGGAATTAAACGTCGTTACCTCTTCACTCAAAACGCGCGTGCGCTCGCTCTCGGGCGGCAACGTGCAAAAGCTGCTCGTCGGGCGCGAAATCTCGTCCTCCCCCAAGGTGCTGATGATCAACTCCTCCTACACAATCTATAGGCTGTTGGATGCGCAAAAGCGGCTCGGCTCCGCCGTGATCTTCGTCGGCGAGGACTTGGACGTATTGATGGCGCTGTGCGACCGCATCGCCGTGCTCAATTCCGGTGCCGTTGCGGGTATCGTGGACGCGCGCACCGTCACAAAAGAGCAACTCGGCCGCCTGATGATCAAGAACCAAGCGGGAAAGGAGCGTGGCACGACATGAAACCGACGAAAACCAAAGAACCCTTTATCCATCTTACGAAGCGCATGAACATCTCCTTCGGCAGAGCCATGCTGATTCGCGCGTGTGCGGTCGTTTTGGGGCTCATCGTGTGCGGGCTGCTCGCGTTCCTGCTCGTGGACAAGCTGCGCGAAGACCCCAAGCGCATCGCGGAGTTCTATGAGAGCTTCATCAACGGCAATTTCGCGACCGCGCGCAGGCGCTGGAAATTCTTTAAGAACATCGCCGTGCTGCTGTGCATCGCGCTCGCGATCACGCCCGCGTTTCGGATGCGCTTTTGGAACATCGGCGCGGAAGGGCAGACGCTCATGGGCGTCCTCTCCGCGATCGCAATCAATTTCTATCTGGGCGGCAAGTACAGCGCCGAACTCGCGCTTCCGAACGGCGCGCTGCTGACGCTGATGCTGTTTGCATCGCTCATCGCCGGCGCGATCTGGGCGGTAATCCCTGCGCTGTGCACCGCAAGGTGGCGAACGAACGAAACGCTGTTCACACTCATGATGAATTACATCGCGACCTATCTCGTCTCCTTCTTCCTCGTCCTATGGG
>CAYFRC010000187.1:0-4084 GCA_964345325.1 uncultured Oscillospiraceae bacterium | reverse complement strand
ACCCTCTTCATATGCCGCACAACCCCATCAATCCATCTTGAGCACTGCCATGAACGCCTCGCTCGGCACCTCTACGGAGCCGACCTGGCGCATGCGCTTTTTGCCCTCCTTCTGCTTTTCGAGCAGCTTTTTCTTCCGCGAGATGTCGCCGCCGTAGCACTTGGCGAGCACGTCCTTGCGCAGCGCCTTGACCGTCTCCCGCGCGATGACCTTTCCGCCGACGGACGCCTGAATCGGGATCTCGAAGAGCTGGTGCGGTATCGCGTCCTTGAGCTTTTCCGCGATGGAGCGCCCGCGCGCGTACGCGCGATCCCTGTGGACGATGATGGACAGCGCGTCGCACGGCTCGCCGTTCAAAAGCATGTCGAGCCGCACCAGATCGCTGCGCACATAGCCTTTGAGCTCGTAATCGAACGAGGCGTAGCCGCGCGTCCTGCTCTTGAGCGAATCGAAAAAGTCGTAAATCACTTCGTTCAGCGGCATGTCGTACCGAATGAGCACCCTGCCGCCCTCGATGTATTTCATATCCTTAAAGGTGCCGCGCTTGTCCTGACACAGTTCCATCACCGCGCCCACGTATTCCTGCGGCGTGATGACCTGCGCGTCCACGAACGGCTCCTCCATATATTCGATCTCCGTCACGGGCGGAAGGTTGGTCGGGTTGTCGATGATGAGTTCAGCCCCGTCGGTTCTGCGCACGTGGTAGACGACGCTCGGCGCGGTGGTCACGAGGTCCAGATCGAACTCGCGCTCGAGCCGCTCCTGAATGATCTCCATGTGCAGCAGCCCCAAAAAGCCGCTGCGGAAGCCGTAACCCAATGCGACGGACGTCTCCGGCTCGAAGGAGAGTGCCGCTTCGTTGAGACGCAGCTTTTCGAGCGCCGCCTTGAGGTTTTCGTAGTCCGCGCCGTCCGCCGGATAGATGCCGCAGTACACCATCGGCAGCACCTGTTTGTAGCCGGGCAGGGGCGTACGCGCGGGGTTTTCGGCGAGGGTGATCGTATCGCCCACGCGGATGTCCTGAATGTCCTTGATGGATGCCGCGATGTAGCCGACATCGCCCGCCGCGAGCTCCGCCTCCGGCAGGAGCCCGCCCTGCGGCAGGTACGCGCCGACCTCCGTCACCTCGAACTCGCACTCACCCGCCATCATGCGGATGCGGTCGCCGACCTTGACCGAGCCGTCCATGACGCGCACGGACGAGATCGCGCCCCGATAATTGTCGTAATACGAATCGAAAAGGAGGGCGCGCAGCGGCGCGTCTTCGTCGCCCGCAGGCGCAGGGACTTTTTCGACGACGGCTTTCAAAACGTCCTCGACCCCTATGCCCTGCTTTGCCGAAACGAGGGGGCAGCCCTCGGTGTCCAGCCCGATCTCGTCCTCGATTTCTTTTTTTACGACGTCCGGTTGCGCGCTGGGAAGGTCGATCTTGTTGATGACGGGCAGGATTTCGAGGTCGTGATCCAGCGCCACCTAGACGTTCGCGTGCGTCTGCGCCTCGATCCCCTGGCTCGCGTCCACCACGAGCACCGCACCCTCGCACGCCGCGAGCGCGCGCGAAACCTCGTAGGTAAAGTCCACGTGCCCGGGCGTGTCGATGAGGTTCAGCACGTATTCCTGTCCTTCGTGCGTATAGGGCATGCGCACCGCCTTGGATTTGATCGTGATGCCGCGCTCCCGCTCCAGTTCCATGGAATCGAGCACCTGATCCGTCATATCCCGCAGCGCCATGACGCCCGTTTTTTCGAGGAGCCTGTCCGCGAGCGTGGATTTGCCGTGATCGATGTGCGCGATGATACAGAAATTGCGGATGTTTTTTCGATTATGCTTGGACACAGCGTTCCCTCCGATGAGATTTTCTCTATTCTATCATACTTGTTTTTGTATGAAAAATCAAGCATGATACGCCGCATTTTCCGCTGTCCAAGCCCGCCGCTTTTCCTATCTTCCCGCGCGCATGGCGTTACCGGTCGCAAGGAGCGCAACGCCCACATCCGCGAATACCGCGAGCGTCATGGGAATCTCCGTCGCAACGCTTAGCGCCAACACCGCCGCCTTGATGCCCAGCGCCAGCGCGATGTTCTGTCGGGCAATCCTCGCTGTCTTTTTTGCGATTTCGACCGCCCGCGCGATCTTTTCCGGGTCGTCGTCCATCACGACTGCGTCCGCCGCCTCGATCGCCGCGTCGCTGCCGAGCGCGCCCATCGCAAAGCCCACGTCCGCGCGCTTGATGACGGGCGCGTCGTTGATGCCGTCCCCCGCAAAGAGGAGCGCGCCGGGGCGCGCGAGCAGTTTTTCAACCTCACGCACCTTGTCCGCAGGCAGGAGATTCGCGCGGTATTCCGCAATGCCGAGCGCTTCGGCGATCTCCTTCGCGGCGTCCTCGCGGTCGCCCGTAAGCATGACGATGTGCTCCACGCCCTGTTCGCGCAGGCGCACAACCGCCGATCGCGCCGTGTCGCGCAATACGTCCGAAAGCACGATGTGGCCGAGGCATCTGCCGCCCTCCGCGACGTATACGTGCGTGCCCGCCTCCCGAGCCTTTTCACAGGACGCGCCGATATGCTCCATCAGCTTTTCGTTCCCCGCGTGGATTGTCCTTCCCTCAAAGGTCGATTGTACGCCCATGCCCGGGATCGCCTCGGAAACGACGCCCTCTTCCGGCGCATCCATTCCCTCGCGCAGCGAAAGCGCGATGGGGTGCGTCGAGTGCGCCTGCGCGAGCGCCGCGGCATAGAGCAGTTCCTCCCGCGTGCTGCCGGACGCGGGGTGCGCCGCTTTCACGCGGAACTCGCCCTTGGTGAACGTCCCCGTCTTGTCGAACACCGCCGTCTTCGCGCGGTTGAGCGCCTCCAAATACGCCGAGCCCTTGATGAGGATGCCCTCCTTGGAAGCCCGCCCCATGCCGCAGAAATACGAGAGCGGAACCGCGATGACGAGCGCACACGGGCAGGACACGACAAGGAAATTCAGCGCGCGCCTTCCCCACACGAGCCAGCCGCCCGCCGCAACAGACGGCACGATAAAGAGCAGCAGCGCCGCGATGACGACCGCGGGGGTATAGACCCGCGCAAACCGCTCGATAAAATCCTCCTGCTTCGATTTTTTCTCCGCAGATTCCTCTATGAGCCGCAACACCTTGGATGCGGTGGATTCGGAAAAGTTCGCAGTCGTCCGTACCTTCAAGAGCCCCGTGAGGTTCACGCAGCCGCTCAAAATGCCGTCGCCCTGTGAAACGTCCCTCGGCACACTTTCTCCCGTAAGCGCCGCCGTGTCGAGCGCGGAAGCGCCCTCCGTCACGATGCCGTCCAGCGGCACCCTGTCCCCGGGGCGCAGCATGATAACGCTCCCGACGGGCACTTCCTCGGGCGAAACCACCCTCCCGTCGGCAAGGCGCGCGACATCGGGGCGCAGATCGAGCGCGGATCGAATGGAATCGCGGCTCCTGTCCGCCGCCGCGTCCTGCAGCGCCTCCCCGATCTGATACAGCAGCATGACCAGGGCGGCTTCGCGATATTCGCCGATCGCGACCGCGCCGAGCGATGCGACGGACATCAATACGCGCTCGTCAAACGGCTTTTTGGCGCGCAGCCCTTCCCATGCCGCGATTAGGACGTCCCAGCCCATCGCGATATAGGCGGCGAGAGAAAATGCGAACGCCCACGATGCGGGCAAAAACGACCCTGCGAGGAGCGCGACCGCCACAGCGACACGGATTTTCATGAGGATACCTCCAACCTATCGTTTGCTCACTTGAGCGAATGTTCATGTATAGTATATTCCTGCATATCTTCGCTGTCAAGCGGGCATCAAAGTTTAACAAGAAGAATGCCCATAAATCGGCTCTTTTCTGGAATTCGATTTCCCAAGTATCCTTCCACGAGATGGTATGATGGCTGTTTGAAAGAAAAGGTTCTGCCTTACCCATCTCTCCCAACCATTTGCGCAAAACAAAAAAACACACCTTCATTTAACGCTAAGGGGCTTGCATTACCCCCCCCCGTGGTATAATTATGCACAAAATGAAAGGAGGGGAAAATTTGTGGCTGTTTTGAGTTTTTTCATCCCTCTCGCCGGATGGATT
>CAYFRC010000186.1:2630-4086 GCA_964345325.1 uncultured Oscillospiraceae bacterium | reverse complement strand
GTTTCTCCGGGGGGCGGCGTAGGCCAAGATATCAAGGTTTGGCGTGACCTTTCCGGAAATGCGGATGCTCAAAAGCTGGACGAAGATATAGCCGAATCCGTTCGATTTGTTCGAAAAGTCTTCGCTTAAAGAAGCTATAGAGGGTACGTTAGGGCAAGCCTAGGCTTGCCCTAAATTGTGCTGAAATGAAGAGGGTGGGCATGAAAGCTTTTTTGGGAATAGATTTAGGTACTTCAAGTGTCAAAGCGACTCTTCTATCTAAAGAAGGCGATTTACTTGTTGAAGCTCAAGAAGACTACGTTTTTGAAACGCCCGAGATTGCTTGGGCAGAGCAAGACCCGGAGCAGTGGTGGCAAGCGACGTGTCGAGTCATTCAACGGATTACTTCAGAATGCCCCCGTTCCTACAGAATTGCAGCTCTTTCCTTTTCCGGTCAAATGCACGGCCTGGTTCCTCTCGATAAAGAGGGCAAGGTCGTTAGGCCGGCTATTATTTGGTGTGACCAACGTTCCGTTACGGAAGTACAAGAGTTACAACAACGTTTTGACGAGGAAACATGGAAAAGGTGGACACTGAATCCTATTGCAACCGGCTTTCTTTTACCCTCTTTACTATGGATCAGAAAGAATGAGGGTATACACTATGAAGCTATTTCAAAGGTACTTTTACCTAAGGACTATCTTCGCTATCGCTTAAGCGGAAAATACGGGAGCGATTTTTCAGACGCATCGGGCAGCCTTGCTTTTGATGTTTTACATTCGACTTGGTCTTATTCTTTGCTTGAGCATTTGGATATTCCGGCGGCTCTATTTCCGGAAGCTCGGCCCGTTACCGCGTCGGCAGGAAAAATTTTACCTGAACATGCGGAAAAACTTGCTTTGCCACCGGATTGTCTGATTGTTTACGGTGGGGCGGATCAGGTTATGCAGGCTATAGGTAACGGTCTTACGCAAGTGGGAGATGCTTCACTTACCGTTGGAACGGGTGGCCAAGTTTTGGCGATACGGGATAAGCCGATTGTATTGCCTAAGTTGAATGCGCATGTGTTTAATTTTTATGATGAAAAGAGCTGGTTTTTTCTCGGCGCCAATTTAAGTGCCGGCTTATCGTTTCGCTGGTTGCGAGATCATATTTTTGACGGCCTCAGCTTTAAGGACATGGATTTAATGGCTGAGCGAGTTGAAGCCGGTAGCGCAGGCTTGTTTTTTCTACCGTACTTATTAGGTGAGCGAACACCGCATATGGATCCGAGTGCCAGCGCTCAGTTCAGTGGAATTCGCTTTATTCACAGACGTGAGCACCTTATCCGAGCCGTTTTGGAAGGTGTCGCCTACGCATTGAAGCAGTCTTTTGAACTTTTGCCACAAGAAGTTCCCATCAAAAACATTGCTTTGTCGGGGGGAGGAGCCAAATCGGCTTTGTGGAGTCAAATTATTGCGGATGTTCTGGGTAAAAC
>CAYFRC010000186.1:445-2620 GCA_964345325.1 uncultured Oscillospiraceae bacterium | reverse complement strand
TCGGCAAGTGCTCAAACGGAGCAGGCGGCTGTTCGTGCGGCTCTTGCCGCTGCAGTCGGAGAAGAAGCCTATCCGAGTATTGTTCTGGCTGCCCGGAAAATGCTTTCGAATGCCAAGCGATTGGTAGAGCCGAATGAGCAGAATCGTGTTATCTATGAAGAAAACTATCTTCGATACAAGCAACTGTATCGTCCCTCGCATTAAGTCCGGCTAATCATCAAATTCTTCTGCGAGAAAGTCCGGCCCTTTATTGATATAATCACTGTATGGAAAAGGAAAAGAACAGCAACGTACAAAAACCTAAGCGCTGGCTTTATTGGCCGGGCTTGTTTTTGCTTAAGATATTTTGCCGCATTTGGTACGGTTTTGAAACGGAGAAATCTCAGGCTATCAAGGAGCATAGAGGAAGCCTGATTATTATAGGTAATCACGTCTCTTATATGGATCCCCTTTTTATGGCGACTGCTTTCGGTTATTCTCGTCCCATCAATTTTTTGGCCTCCAACATAATTATGAACGGTGCTTTTATTCGTTATATTTTTAAAAAAGCCGGTGTAATCCCTACGACTCAATTCATGACCAGTCCCGGCTCAACAAGAGCCATGGTACGTTTACTCCAAAACGGAGCCAGTGTTGCTTTTTATCCGGAGGCTGAGCGCAGCATCACAGGAAGTAGAGCTTATTTTGGCCTAGGGACAGCACGCTTCCTTAAATTTATGAAAACGCCGGTGGCCTTTTGCAGCTTGAGGGGAGCTTTTTTACATTGGCCGCGTTGGGCACCCAGCCAACTCTACCGAGGAAAAGTCAAGGCGAGCCTCGACCTTATTTTAAGTAAGGAAGACTTGGAAAAGATGTCCCCAGAAGCCATTCATGAAAAACTTTGTGCCGCTTTTCCCGAAAATGACTACGATTGGCAAAACCGCTCCGCCAAGCCCAATTCCTATCGCTCAAAATCCACTGCCGTAGGACTCGAAAAGCAATTGTGCAAGTGTCCGAATTGTCTTTCCGATTTCAGTCTTGTAACCATGAAGACAGAAGTGTTTTGCCAAAAATGTACTTGTGAATTCAAGCTGAATCAATATGGATTTTTTTCAGAAACAATCGAGACGGAAAGCCACCCTATTACGCATCCCGGGGAGTGGTATGATTGGCAAAAACAAGCCCTCGCCCAAACCTTTTCCGATAATCCGAAGGCGAGTTATCGTTTTAAAGGTTTTTTATCTGAGCAAGACCAGGGTACCGCTAATGAGGGGGTACAATTAGCTCATGAGCGAAAGGGTGTCTTTGTTTTAACCGCTTCTTCTTTAGATTTCTACCCGAGCGAAGAACATGAAAAAATGCGTTTTGTTCTGACCGATCAGTCTGGCATCATGATCGAGCATGGTCTTTATGCACAGTTTATCGTTGACCGTTCTATCTATCGCGCGTATTTCGGAGAGATTTCCGCTGCGATTATGGTGCGTATGGCCTGGGAATTGGCAAAATTTAATTGACAACTGCGTCAGCGCTGACTATAATTTTCCTTGTGTTTTGAAGAAATTACATGCGTCTTTAGCTCAGTTGGTAGAGCAACTGACTCTTAATCAGTGGGTCCACGGTTCGAGTCCGTGAAGACGCACCACCTGAACCCTTGAAACGATTTTGTTTCGAGGGTTTTATTGTTCGTATCGCTTTTGCTTTGAGTGTATTTAATTTGTGGCAAAATGTTAAGCTTTGTGCCACCCTGCATTTTTACCTGATTAGCCCTAAAATGCGTATGTTATTAAGAGTCATAATGCTTAGATGTTTATCTTATAACAGTGACGTTATTACAACGAAGTTGAGGAAAGAAGGGTATATGTCCGCTCTCAAAGCCTAGTAATCAGGGCTCAAAACCTAACGATAGGCTCTGATGGCAAACAAGTATAAACAAAACCTACATAATCCAATGTCGCAAAACCCAAGCCACATAAAGTAAACATCCGCTTGACAAGATATTCTCCCTATGTAAAACTCAAGACAATTCAAAAGGCTGGGAAGAGGAAAGTACTTTTTTCCGAAGACGTACAGAGAGGTTTCGTTTGCTGAGAGAGACCGTCGGAAGATTGAAGGAAAATGGCCTCGGAGCCGCGTTTGCCAAGTTTATTCAGGAAACGCTGGGGGCGCCCATTACAGCGCAAGGGTATGTCGGTACCT
>CAYFRC010000186.1:0-435 GCA_964345325.1 uncultured Oscillospiraceae bacterium | reverse complement strand
TTGGCTGTGAGGTCAAGACGAACTTGGGTGGTAACACGAAGCATGGCTTTCGTCCCATAGAGATTTATCTATGGAGCGGAAGTTTTTTTATTGGAAAGGGAGGGCAAAGTGCTAAAAGTCGAAAATATCAAAAAAACTTTTCTTACTGATACAGGCCGTATCCGTGCCGTTCGCGATGTGAGTTTTGATGTGGCAAGTGGTGAAATTTTCGGTCTGATCGGTCTGAGAGGTGCCGGTAAGTCAACAGTCATTCGCTGCCTAAACCTTTTGGAGCGACCCGATGCAGGACGGATCATCTTCGACGGCGAAGATTTAACGCAGGTTCCGGAAAAACGCCTGCGTGAGCGCAGAAAAGAAATCGCCATGATTTTTCAACACTTCAACCTCTTTCAACAGAAGACTGTTTTTGAAAACATAGCCTATCCTTTGCATTTA
>CAYFRC010000185.1:2179-4113 GCA_964345325.1 uncultured Oscillospiraceae bacterium | reverse complement strand
CTTCCACGTGAGCACGGGGATGGTCTCGCCGCCCTGCTCCTGCCAGTCTACCTTGAGGGATACGCGCAGCGCGCGGCTGCCCGCGTCGAGGGAATAGGTCGCCTCGATTTTGGACGGGACGCGGCACCCGCCTTCGACCAAATAAGTCGCCTTGACGGCCTGCCGCACTTCGCCCGCACTCAGATTCACGAGCTCCACGCACTTGTCCACGGGAATCTCCCTGAGCGTGCGCCCGATGTTCCACGCGCTGGAGGTGCGCCGTTCGGTCTCGAGGAACTGCAAGCCCGCCGTTTCGCCGTCTTTCAAAAGCTCCGCGCCGCTCTCGCAATCGATGAGGGATTTCACGCGCCCTGTGTTCGCGCAGAGTACCGCGCGGACGATGCCGTTGTCCAGTATGGCATCGTCATAAAAGCGCGCGACTTGCTCGCGATCCTGCAGGTACGCGGGATAATTTTTTGCTTCGCGCTGGCGCAACACGATCGTCGTAAACCCTACGGCGGGGACGGTCACGCGCGCGAGCACGCGGAAATAGCGGTGGTCCCAATACTTTTGCAGCGTATTGTCCAAGAGGCAGAAGGAGATTTCGTTTCCGTCCGCATCCTGCATATATACGCGCGCGAGGTCGCCCCGATAGTCCCACACTGTCAGTTCTACGGTGTCCGTGCGCGCCTCGCTCAGCGTGTTGAATACGTGGAACACGCGAATCATGCCGCTTCCGCGCTCCGCCGCGGGTACGCCCGTAAAGTGCTCGATGCCATAGCCCACACCCGCGCCCTCGGATTGCGTGTCGAATTTCGCCGCTTCCGCCGTTTCCCACGGCTTTACGCTTTGGAGGACGGGCATATGCGCCGTATCGATGGATTTCGCTATGTATGCCATCGCCTTTTCGAGCTGCGTGTTGCTCACCGCCGCGACGCCCTGAAAAAGCCCCATTGCGTGCTCACGGGAATCCTGTACACAGGAGCCGGTCAAAATGTCGTGGAAGTGCGTGAACAGCACGTCGCGCCACGCCTCTTCCACCTGCTTTTTCGCCATGGAAAAGCCCGTCTTCTGCTGCGCGAGTGCGGACAGCGCCTCCGCGTCGTACAGCGCCGCCTCGGCGCGGCGATTTCCGCGCTTGATGCGGCTTTGCGTCGTGTAGCAGCCGGGCGCGAAGAAGTTCATCTCCTCGGTCACCACGGGAAGCGTGTCGCGGATCGCTTCCGCCTCGCGGAAGTAGTCGCGCAGGCCGCCGAAGCGAATCGTGGGATAGACGGGCCAGGTCATCATGTCGATGGCGCGCTCCACGTCGCGCCGCGTGGGGCCGCCGCCGTGGTCGCCCACGCCGTACACCACCATGCCGACTTTGAGCCCGGAGGAGCGCCTGACGGCCTCCATCAGCCCGGAGGCAATCTGCGGCGTGATGGCGGCATTGTACCAGTTCGCCTCGCGAAGCACGAGAATTTCCCTGCCCGAAGGCGCGCGGTAGCGGTAGAGCAGGTCTTTGCGCGCATTGCCGCGGCAGTGGTACATATACTTCACGCCGCCGAATGCGTCGATCTCCGGGATGGTTTCGGCGTGGCCGAAGGTGTCGGGCACAAAGTCGATGTCGAAATCCTTAACGCCCCAAATATCGCGCAGATAGCGCCTTGTGTATTCGATATGCCGCAGGAGCGATTCGCCGGAGGGCATGTTCTTGTCCGGCTCGACCCAGTTCGTTGCGGCAACCTCCCACCTGCCGGAGGCGATGTGCTTTTGTATGCGCGCCATGAGTTCGGGGTCGTACTGCTCCGTAATGCGATATACGGAGCCCTGCGACTGCGTAAAGGTAAATTCGGGATATTCGTCCATGATGTCGCACATCGTGCGGAAGGTCGCGAGCGTCGCCGCGACAGTCTCCTGATAGCTCCACATCCAGTTCATGTCGATGTGCGCGTGAGCTGCGAGCACTACCC
>CAYFRC010000185.1:1031-2169 GCA_964345325.1 uncultured Oscillospiraceae bacterium | reverse complement strand
GTTCTGCCATGGGCGAGAGGATCTCCTCCGCCTTGCGGCAGGCGGCATCCGTCAAAACGCCGCCCGAATCCAGCGCGTAGAGCAGGAAATCGATTGCTCCTTCGATCTCCTTGGAAAATGCATCGCCGTTCGCTTCGGATACATGCAGCGCGTATTCCATTTCCGCCAAGATGCGGCGGTTCATGCGGCTGGGCGGTGTGATGCGGTGCACCTCTTCCTCGGGCATGCCGAAGGTGTATTCAAAGCCGCTCTTTTCGCGGTTCCCGCCGACGGATGTCTTAAGAAGTGTGAATTTTTCTGCAAGCGTAGTCATACCAAACGCTCCCTTCCCTATTGTCCTCGTTTATTGCCGATTATGGTTACCGTTTTGCCGCTGCTGCGGTAGGTGAAAAGGGCGGTTTCCGTCCCTTCGTCGAAGGAATACTGCAAATCAACATGCGCTCCGTCGGAATCTATTGCGCGCACATCCCCCATGGGATAGGGAAGCCTGAGACGGATGTGTACGAGAACGCGGTCCGCCATCTTCGCGCGGAAGGAAAGCGCGTCCTCCTTGGCATCAACGAACAGGATGCGTGCAGCCGTCGCGACGACCGCGAACGTGCCCCTTTCCATCCGATCCAGATCGCGAAGCAGCGCGACCTCGTCGGGCTTCACTACCTTTTTGCGGATTATCGGGAAGCCGTCTTCCAAAAGATCCGCAAAGCATCCCTCAAACACCTTTTCGTCGTCCGTCGCGCTCTCGTCCATTACGGAGCAAATGAGATAGCTACCTCTGCGCAAGGTGATGTCGTTTCGCCACTGCCATTTCGTTCCGCCCCTTGCGAGCGCGTCGCGAACGAGTGCGCGCCACTCGTCCGCATACGACTTCGCCATGCATATGCGCGCGGGAAGCTGCGGATACAGGATGAAGCGTCCGTGCCCGAATGCGTGTTCGCCCGCAGAGGGCGCGCGATCCAGCCCCAGCGTCTCAAACAGGTGTTGCGCGGGGGTATCGTAGCCCGCCTCTCGCCACCACGAGGCAATGCCGTGAAAGGGGTTGCTGCCATCGCCGACGTATATCAGCGTGCCGCCCGAACGCACCCATTCGGCGAGCGATGCGTTGATGTCGGGAGATGCGGGCTTCATAAATTCGTAGCTT
>CAYFRC010000185.1:0-1000 GCA_964345325.1 uncultured Oscillospiraceae bacterium | reverse complement strand
CGTGAAGCGGCGCACATTGTCCAACTGGATGGGGCGCACTGGCAGCCCGTACTTGAGAAGCGGCAGAGCAAGCCCGTAAAACTGCGGAAACGCGACGCTCGATATGAAGCTGTTCATCATCGCCTCGTTATCTTCCGTCTCCGCCATGAACGCTTTGGAGCGCTCTATGCGCTCGGCGGTATCTTCGCCGTCCAATGTGTCCACATTTTTCGTCAAAATGCCGCGCGCCTTTTCCAAATAATGCGCATCTGTTTTGACGGTATCGGGGAAGGTGCGCTCAAAGAGCGCGCTGTCGGACAGAAACACGCCAACGCTCTCCTCCATCCCCTCAAATGCCCAATCGGGCTGCTCCAAGTCGCCGAAGAGCTGGAACATGGAGGAGAGGAACGTGCGATAGGTGTCGGGGATGGGCTTCGATTCGGGCGTTTCAAAGCTCGTCTCGTCCTTCTCGGCGATGCGCGGCTGAAAGCGCGGGAATTTTCCTTCGAACACGCGCGTCGGCCACGGGCAAATCTCGTAGTGCCACACATCGGGGTTGAGTAGAGACGCGATGGCGGTCTTTTGGTAGTTATAGCGGTAGTTCTCCCATGTGTACGAGGGCAAGTCCTCGATGGGGTCGTTCAAAAACCACATGCGCTTGCCCGTGCCGCGCGTCAGTTCCTGCATAACACCGTATTCGAGGAACGCCGTTTCAAACGTGCGCTCGCGGTAGAACCCTTCGTACACGTTCGCCTCGCGGCTCGTGCCCGTCCAGACCTGCGCGATAAAGCCGTCCACCGTCGGAATGTCGATCAGTGCCGCCTCGGGGCTCAAAATCTTCCACTGCGTGTAGTTTATGAGGCTGTGCGTGGGCACGTAAAAGCGCAAATCGCGCCCGTAGACTACCTTGGCATATTCTTTTACGGACTGGCTCACGCGGGAGAGTGCGCGCGCGTACAGTTCCGCCTTGAGCTTTGCGGAGCGGTAGTGCCCGTCGAGGCTTTCGTGCTGCGGGCGGAAC
>CAYFRC010000184.1:0-4165 GCA_964345325.1 uncultured Oscillospiraceae bacterium | reverse complement strand
AGACGGCTTCCTCGGGCAGCGGCGTTTCTTGGGTGAACACATCGACCGATGCCGCGTGGGACGAGGAGACGCATACGTTTTCCATGCGCATCAGGCAGGGATCGAGCGGCAGCTGCACGGTGCACGCCGTGGGATAGGAGGGGGCTATGGCTGTTTTGATCGGGTCCGCGCGGATCGACGAAAACGGGCGGACAAAGAACGGCAGGGCGGGCGACCAAAAGGGACGCGAGGTATCGACGCAGAGATGGTATCTGCATCCGAAGGGCTGGGTCATGCTGCGGGCGAAGGAGCGCGACGCGCGGGAGAAGATCGCCCTTTGCATGGAGCGCGCGTGCGCGAACAAGTGTATCGGCTACGACCAGATGCAGAGAACGTCGCTCTACAAGGCGTGTACGGACATGGGGACGTTCGACGCGGGGCACATCGATATTCCGTGCGAGACGGACTGCTCCGCGCTGGTGCGCGTGTGCTGCGCCTATGCGGGGATCGCGGCGAAGAATTTCACCACCGCGACGGAGGTCTCCGCGCTTCTCGCAACGGGCGCGTTCCGCCTGCTGGAGGACGGCGCGTTTACGGGGACGCAAAGGCTCCTCTTGCGCGGGGACATATTGGTCACGCGCACGAAGGGGCACACGGCGGTCGCACTTTCAAACGGGCGCGGGCTGCGCATGGGCGACAGGGGGCGGGACGTATTGTATATGCAGAAAGCGCTGCTCTCTTTGGGCTATTCGCTCGGCATTTGCGGCGCGGACGGGATTTTCGGCAGGAAGACGCGCTCTGCGGTCGGGCGCTTCTGCAAGGATAGGGGACTTACCGCAGGCTCGGAATTTGCGGCGGAAATGGAGGAAATGCTCTATGCATGAGGAAGTGCTGCAGGAACAGGCGCGCATTCGAGAGGAGATCAAGGGGCTTTCGCGGCGCGTGGACGAGCAGGGCGCGCTCGTGCGCTCGGTATACGAACTCGCGTCATCGGTAAAGCTCCTGACGCGCGCGCAGGAGAACACCGAGCGCAAGGTGGACAGGCTCGCCTGCGACGTCGAGGAAATCAAGCTGAAGCCGGCAAAGCGGTACGATACGCTGCTCGTGAGCGCCTTATCCACGCTTCTCGGCGCGATGATCGCGGGGCTTTTGCGGCTCACGGGTATTTGAGAGGAGGCACACACCATGGCGGATTTTTGGAAGGCTGCGCTTCTGCGCGCGGGGAGAACCTTTTGCCAGACCTTTGCGGCGTCGATCGGAACGGCGGCGCTGTTGAGCGAAGTGAACTGGCTCGCGACGCTTTCGGCATCGGCGCTCGCGGCGCTGCTCTCGGTCATGACGTCGCTCGCTACGGGGCTGCCGGAGGCAAATGGCGGGAAACTGCCGTAATATTGGAAGTATGGGCGGGGGCTTTGCGCGAAAGCGCGAAGCCCCCGCAGCGCGTCGGGCGATGCGGATGCGAAGCACAAAACCGTGGAGGAAGCGGGGGGCAAATGCACGAAAAGGGCATCTTTTCATTTGCGCAGTAGCCGACAAACGGGAATCGCCGAGAAAAAAGAAAAGAAAGATGTGAAAAATGTTTGACATAGGCAAAAAAAGTGTTATAATAAGCGTATAATGCGGTGAACCTGATGTATACCGGTTTATATGGAATGATAGAGGGTGTTTCCCATGATGTAACTCGCCTCCCCAACGCGTTATGGCACTGTGCTGCTATTGAAGGGCGTGTTTTTTGTAAAGATGCTCTGCGGATTTTTGTGTGTACGGAAAGTGCGTCGGCATTTCCTCGACACCGCTACAACCCAACGACAGGAAGAATCGTGCCAATGCCTGTACGGCAAAGGTAGGAAGAGAATCGGTTTTAACCAAACAGATGAATCTGAGAGGAGTAACGATCATGCAATCGAGAACACGAATCAGCACGAAGGCTGTGGTCTTGTTCATTCTCCTGGCACTCGTAGTGCTTTATGGTTCCGCTTCTGCATCGCAAACCGACTCAGAAAATTTGAAAAGGAAAATCTGTATTTATTCTCAGTGGAATGGAGCTGTATATCAATATGCAGACAAAGACTATTCTATCGATTCTCCTGATTCTGTTGCGGGAAGAGGATGCGGATATTTTGCTTTGGCGACCGCTGCACAGTGGCTCGGCGCCGAACCGCGCGATGTTGAGGTGTTAACGGCAAACCACAAGCCGTTGCCGTTGCGCTACTTTGAAGATAATGGTTTTATGTCTTGTGGTAACGGTTGGTTTCGTGCAAAACCCAAATTTATTGAAAGATATCCGGGAATGACTGAAACAACAGACGATTTAAAAACTGTCTTGGAAAAAGGCGGTGTCGTGATCTACTTAATTAACAATAGAAGTCACTTTCTTACTGCCATTGAAATATCGGAGAATAAAGAATACGTCCATATCGTGAATTCGGTTCTGGAAACGCATCGGCAAATGGGGGGGGATTTTTATAAATACGACCCTTTATACGGTTTTCAACCCACAGAACTAAAAGAATGTGCCGCAATACCGGGAGGCATTGAATGGATTTCCGATTGTAATGATGCAGGTTATTTTTATGTTTTGCCGGGAACTGTTAATCGAAGCAAGGAAACACAGGCGGGCGGTGATTACTGGGTTAGGATTTCTGACATCAGCAGCATTGGAGAAAAATGGATAAGATCGGTAGCATACTATTACAAACCACAGGAGATCGAAAAGATCACCATCAAAAAGGCTATCGACCTGTATGCCGGTGCCGCCCCGTATACCCTGAATGCGACGGTCGTGCCTTCGGATGCCGCGAATCGTTTAGAGTGGTCGAGCAGCGACACCGAAATCGCTACAGTGAATGCTTCCGGCGCCATACAGCCCAAGAAACGCGGTACGGCTGTCATAACCTGTAAAGACCGATTTGGAGAAGTTTCTGCAACGTGCACGGTTACCGTTCATACGCCGCTGACAATTCAAAATACGGACGAATCGAAGAAACTGGAATTGAACGAAGGCTCCTCAATACCCGTAGTTGCGTTGATGGACGGAAAGGCACTGAAAGCATCGTCGGTCACATGGAAGGTCGCGAATACAAAGGTAGCTAAGTACCAAAAGGGAAAGCTGACGGGCATCGGCGGCGGAGAAACGACGCTCACCATATCGTACAAGCACAAGAATGTGCCCGAGAAAGCGACGAATGACTATACCGTGAAGGTAATCCCCGCGCCCAAGACGGTTACTATCAACGCCCCTACCGTTGCGCATATTTACACGTGCGCGAAGTTGACCGCGACGGTTGCGCCCGACGATGCATTTGACAAAACCGTAAAGTGGTCTTCTTCCAACAAGAGGATTGCGACGGTGGATACAGAAGGAAAAGTCACTTTCGGCAGCAGGGAAGGCAAGGTCACCATCACGGCGACATGCGGTAAGGCGAAAGCGAAACACACCATTCAGGTGATAGACCCGTATAAGCCTACGGGCGTGGATATCTATTGCAACGGTAAATTGAAGAAGCCGAAATCCACGGTCACCATGTACATCGGCACTTCCTACATCGTAACTGCAAAGATTCAGCCGACCACCGCAATGGCCGATTTAACCTGGAAAGTGAAGGGCAATAAGAAGAACTACATCATCTTTAATGACAAGAACGGAAATGTAACGCCGCTCAACGAAGGTACCGTTACGCTGCAGGCGGATGCGGTTAGAGGGAAAGACTGCGAATCGACATACATCAAGATTAAGGTGATCGACCCGAAAATCCCGAGGGAGGTTGTGGTGATGCCGTCCGGCACGCAGACGCTGGTTACCGGCGATACGCTGCAGCTTAACTACGCGATTTTGCCCGACACCGCCGAAGGCGGCGTCACATGGAAATCGTCGTCGACCAAATACGCAACGGTGAACGAAAATGGCCTCGTTAGAGCCGTCGGAGGAGGGAAAACGGTCACCATCACCGCGACCTGCACGAACAACGGCAAGGTGAAGGCCACCGTGAAGATCAAGACGGTGAGCGCGCCAAAGGAATTGCTCGACGTGTTGAATGTGCCCTTGGGCACCATTCGTGCCAGATATCCCCAGTTTCAGCTGAACGAGGACATGAGCTCGTACGATTGGTATTGCGATTGGTTTTACACAGACTCAATCAAAAAACCCGTGGTGTATTTGTACGGGGATGGTTTTAAGAAGCTGAGC
>CAYFRC010000183.1:0-4185 GCA_964345325.1 uncultured Oscillospiraceae bacterium | reverse complement strand
CGCACTGCAAAAGCCCCGCATTGTCCGAGAAGTATGCATACCGATTGTAAATCGCGACGCTGCTCTCCACGCCGAGGTGGGGAAGAGCAGAGCTTTTCCAGATATATCGATCGATGGAAGGATCCAGTGATATCGTGCCATTTGCCTCATCGTACGCTGTATTGAGCGCGACGCGGTAAAACACGCCGTTTTCTCCGACTTCAAGGAGGGTGTCCGTCCCCGCATCGATCAGGCAAAATGCGCGAAAGCCGATCGGCTCTTTTACGCCGTTTACGACCTGTATGCCCTGACCGCAATACAGAAGCGGGTAGCCCCTCGGATCGACCGTGACGCTGCCCTTGATCGGCGCGCCGACGGAAATGGCATCGCGCGTGGGTATGCCGTCGTCCAAGTCCAAAAAGCGGATATTCCCGTCGAGCGCGGCATAAATGACCTCTTTTAGGGCTTCCTTTTCCTTTTTGGTCGGTTCGAGGTTCATGATGTCCTTTGTCGCGTCGTCCCACTTTACGATGGCGGGCTGCCCCGTCCAGCCTATGCCCGACCATGTTTCATCCCCGCCGACCGCGATCGACCATATGGCGGACAGAAGCGAAGGATTTTCGGGAATCGTACCGTAGGCGGCATTTTGCCGTTGGCTCGAACCGCGAAACGTCAAAACGCCTTCGACCTGCCGCGAATTATCCGCAGCGTTTCCAAAGGGAACGGAGTCTGATGCGCCTTCGCTTTCGAGGTATAGCGCCGTTTCGAGCGGGATGTTTGCGGGGTCTGCCTCGGGAACAACGGCTTCAACCTCCCGCATCCCCGCATGTTCCTGCGCAAGGCCGTTGCCCGCAAGCAGCAAAAAACATAGCAAAAACGCTGCGACACATTTTGTCCGAGACGGCATCGTAAACCTCCATATAGACAGAAGAATCCGCGCAAAAAACGGATTCTTCTATTAGGCAGAGCGACGGCTACGGCGCGGCGATGTCCTCGTCTTCCGCAGTCGCATCGCCCGTTGTTTCGGCGTTGGAGTCCCCTTGCATGCCGTCCTCCTCGGAAAGGTGCAATTCGGCCTCCTCTTCGGGCGTGAGCTGCTCGCCCTCGGGAAGTTGGGGCATGGTATCCGGCTCGGCGGACTCCGCCTGCTGCGCTTTCTGTGCGGGCAGGAACTTGCCGAGCGGCGTATTGCGGATGAAGCCGAGCGAGATAATGCCGGCGTTTTCAAGCAGCAGCAGGCTGCAATAGAGGATCGCGAGGATCAGAATCGTAGTCAAAAGGCCCTTGAAGAAACGAAGCACCCTTTTGCCGAAGCCGATATCGTGTTCGTATTGATCGTCCTCGTCTTCGTCATCCTCGTCGTCATAGTCGTCGTAGGAGGAGATATCCTCGTCGTCGTAGATATCGCCGCTCGCGCCGTATTCCTTTTCGTCGTCATCGTCCTCGTCGTCTTCAAAACGGGACTTTTTGAAGCCCTTGGGCTTTTTCACGGGCACGATATCGTCGTCGTCATCATCGTCGTAGGAAGAAAGGCTCGCGGTGCGGGAGAATTGCGGCGTGCGCGGGCGCACGGGCGTAAATTCCTGCGTCGGCTCGTCCGGTTCGGGCATGAATGCCTTTGTCGGCTCCTCGACATGACCTGCCTCAGGCTGTGCGGGTTCCTTCTCCTGCGCGGCTCTGCGCTCTCTGCGGGAAATGCGCTGCGTGTTTTGGGTATCTTCGCCGAGAATTCGGCGCAGTTCTTTTTCCGTCATTTCGTCGTCCTCCGTCTTCATTTTGCGAGGCGGCATTTTTTCTTCCGTTTCCGCTTCGGCTGTGGTATCTTCCGTATCGTCGTCTTCTTCAAAGCGCCGCACGGCGGGCGCGGTATTGAGGAGGCGCTTAAGCGCCTTGCTCTTGGTGTTCGGCGCGTCGTCGTCGTCCTCATCGATGGGGGGCAGGTATTGCAGGCGCTTTCTTTGGCGCGTCGGGGCTTTTTCGGAGGGATCCCTCTTGGGCAGCATCTGCTTTAGAGAGAGCAGAAGGGATGGCGGTGCACCTTCCTCATCGTATTTTTCTTCATCCGCTTCTTCCTCATCGCCGTCCTCGCCTTCGTCCTTCGTAAAAAGGCCTCGGAATCGGGCGAGTATGGGTGTACCGCTTGCTTCGTCTTCTTCGTCTCCGTCGTCGTCATCCTCGGGCGCTTCCGCCTTCGGGCGCTTTTTGAGGAGGGAGAACAGGCTGGGCACTTCTTCACCGCCGGTTTCGTCTTCGAGCGCGCGGCGAACGCGCCGAGGCAGCACTTTTTCTGCGCTGTCATCCTCGCCTTCCGTCTCTTTCTCGGGGACTTCTTCCTCCGGCTCCGCGAATGGGGAAGGAGCGGCCTCTTCGGAGGAGAGAGCGTCTTTCGGAATTTCGATAGGGGCGGGGGCATTTTCTTCTTCTTCGATTTCCCCATACTCCGCAACGGACGGATGGTTTACGAGCTTCTCTTTGAAATCTTCAGGCAAGGGAGAGATTTCCTCGTCGTTCTCATCTTCCGCATCGTCGAAGTGCCCCGAAGGTTTGCTCTCGCGCTTCTTAGGTGGGATAGGGGCATCTTCTTCCTCGTCCTCTTCTTCGCCTTCCTCGGACGGGTGCTTCAGCAACTTTCCCTTCAACCGACTGAAGAAAGAGGGTACATCTTCTTCTTCCTCATCTTCCTCCTCGTCTTCAACATCGGTCGAATGCTTCGAAAGTTTTCCCTTCAGCCGACCGAAGAAAGAGGGGGCATCGCTCTCTTCTTCGTATTCTTCTTCGTCCTCCTCGGGCGCGCGCTTCGGCGGTTTTCCCTTGGTGAGGACTTCCGTTTCTTCTTCCTCTTCTTCTGCGTTTTGTCCTGTTTCGCGCAGCTTTCTGCGCTCCGCACGGGAGAGCACGGGCTCTTCTTCGGTTAAGAGCTTGCTATACGGGAGGGGAGTTTTCTCCACAGACTTTTCTATGATTTCGTATTCTTTCGGCTTCTCTTCCTCTTCGCGGTCTTCGTCGGAGCGCGCTTCCTTGCCGCGGAACAGATTCTTGAAGCGGCCGGCGATGCCCGAAAAAATACCCTCGCCATCGTCTTCTTCTTCCTCGTATTCGTCTTCGTCCTTTAAAGGTTCCGGCCTGAGGACGGCTTCGGTTTCTTCCTCCGCATCCTCTTCCACAGGCACATCCTCCTCCTCGGGCACATCCTCTTGCGGCCGCGCGATGCGGGTACGCAGAGCATTCAAAAGGGAGGCACCGCGGGCAGGCTGCTCCTCCGGCAGAATTTCATCGATTGTCTCTTCGGGTTCCTCCTGTTTTTTCGGAGGCTCGCGCTTTACGGTCGCGCGCCGATAATACTGATCGTGCAGCTTTTTATACTCGTAGTAATCCATTTCGGAACGCCTACGGTCGTTATTTGCCATGGTGATTCCAGCCGCCTCTCTGAATAGGGATATATTATAAATAGTATATCATTAGATGCGCAAAGTTACAAGCCCTATTTTGGAAACTTCATGTTTTCGATTTTGATTCCCATAGAGGTCACGTATTGGACTCACGTGGGATAAAACTGCGCACAACTGCGCTCGACAGGAAAACTTAACGCAATTTGATGTTGACAAATCCCGCGCGAAAGCGTATAATAACTACCTGTTGAGAACATGTGCCTGTAGCTCAGCCGGATAGAGTGTTTGGCTACGAACCAAAAGGTCGGGGGTTCGAATCCCTCCAGGCACGTTAGAAATCCTTCAGATTCAGCGGAATTTGAAGGATTTTTTCTTTATAATCTGCAAGTATAAACGAACCTTCTTGCAAAATAGTGGATTCTTACGGATTGCGCACTAAACACTGCGAAATCGATTACTACGCATAAAGTAGGATAAAGACAGCTTATTTCTTGTTTTATGTATAAGTGCAGTCAGTGAACTACTCCCACGGAAAAGTTCGGTCTTTCGCAGAAGCCGGTGGAAGAACGATGCGAAAGCTGTTATTCCGCAGGCTATATAGAATCAGCTGGAATACGGACAGATATATGGCGGACATAATGCGTCAGTGCGTATTTCTTACTTGTAGACAGTATTATAGAAAAGAGGGCAGAAACGAGCATTTACTAAAGGGTTATGACGATTAGAACGATCTATGCTACTAAAAAAAAACATCCCTCCGGCTTCTTTGAAAGTCGGAGGGACTGAAGCGTTCTGCAACTATTCCCGCTTCTGAAAC
>CAYFRC010000182.1:0-4225 GCA_964345325.1 uncultured Oscillospiraceae bacterium | reverse complement strand
CTGATGCATCCTTCAGGATGGAAATAGACTCGATGTCGTTCGGATTGACCGCATTAAGGTTGGTCTCGATACCGTCGACGATAATCAGCGGAGATCCGCTGTTAATAGAGACAGCACCACGGATATTAATGCTGGCAGTAGACTCAGGAGATCCTGTTCCGAATGTGATATTGACTGACGGATCAAGACCCTGAAGGGCATTTGCAGCAGACACTACCGGTCTTTGGCTCAATTCCTTTGAACCCACTACAGATACTGCTCCTGTAAGATTCTGCTTCTTCTGTGTACCGAATCCGACGACAACCACCTCATCGAGAGCAGTGGTGTCAAATTCCAGAACAACATCTACAACTGATCTGCCGGCAACTTTTTCCGACTTATCCTTATAGCCGAGAAAGAAAAATGACAGAGTTGCATCCGAAGGGCATGAATCAATCTCATAACGTCCCTCAGCATCTGTAATAACACCGATATTTGTGCCTTTAACAACAACGCTGACACCGACTACTGGTAACTTATCGGTGTCATAGACTTTTCCTTGTACACGAATGTTCTGAGCCCCCGATTCTGTTCCCAGCAACAAGAACAGTACAGAAAGACACAAGAACAAGCATGTCTTGAAATTAGTTTTGAGCATATTGACTTTAGTTTTAGTTGTTTGTGTTAGCGTGGATATTCTGTACAAAGCACATAACGCACCGGCTCATCCTCGATGATTTCAGGGAAACGGCCAGTCTCCTCATAGAAACGGTTATCGTTAGCATCATCGTTCACTGTAGATACTTCGCCAACCATACAGTCTCCGTTCTCTGCCCAGAATGTATGATATACATAAGGAGTGAAGGAGATGCTCTGACCTGGCTTGAGACGAAGCACTTCTCCAGCCTTGATGACAGTAGAAACGCCATCAATCTGCATAACTACGTCATCCTGAGTCATTTCCTCATTCTCGTCAGCCTTCCAAAGCTTCATGCAGAGGTCTCCGCCTCCACGGTTGATGATATCCTCCATCTTTCTCCAATGGAAGTGGATAGGAGTCACCTGATTCTCCTTGACGAACATGATCTTCTCGCAATATACCTTGTTATCGCGTTTCACATTTCCATTGCGGATAGTGATAAGAGTGAGACCTTCTTTTGCAAAGTCTCCCTTGCCGAAATCTGTCACATCCCATCCAAGGCAGTTATTCCTGATTTCATCACATTCCTTACCGGCATTCTGCCAGTCCTGAAGGCTCCAGTCAACCCATACAGGCAGGTGGAACTGATGGTCTGCGAAGAATTTCCTGGCCTCTGCTGCGGCCGCATTTATTTCTGATCGTTTCATATGGTTATTTGTTTATTTGTTTAAGTATTCATTGATTTCATTCAGTGTTGGCGCTCCGCCTGTACTGGTCGCATTGCCAAGGTTGAAGCGCGCACATGCATTTGCAAATCGCAACATCTTCTCCATATCATAGCCTTCATGCAGAGCATACAGCGATCCTGCGCAGAATGCGTCACCGGCTCCGACTGCAGATACGATTTCTGATTTCGGTATCATGTCGGTAGGCATGTAGATACTTGTGTTGTCTTTTGCTGTCGCAAAGCCTCCTTCAGGGAAATGGATGACACACATCTTCCTCACACCTTTCTCCATAAGCAATCCTGCCGCCTTCCTCACTCCTTCTATGTCCACCTTTCCGTCAGAGTCACGAAGTTCCATATCGCAGCATGCACCAGCCTCAACTTCATTGACTATCAGATAATCCGTATATGGCAGACATGGAAGGATCACCTGTTTGAAACGGTCGCCTTCTTCAGAGACAACGTCCACTGATGTCTCATATCCCTTATCCTGCAACTCCTTCAATGCCCTTGCTGCCACCACGCCATATTCCGGATCAGCCTTATCCATCTCATCAAGCAGAAGAAGATAGCCGAGATGGAATATCTTTGCCGGCACATCCACTGCGCGGATATGGTCGATATTGAGTCTGGCATTAGCGCCTCTGCAATGGAAGAATGTTCTGGTCTTGTCACCATTGATCTCAGACATCACATCGGTATATGATGTAGCAGCATCTTCAAGAACAGTGATATATCTACCGTCGATATCGTTGTTCTGAATGGCATCCTGCACCATCTGTCCGTAATCATCACGGCCGATACATCCGCCTGCATATATAGGAAGACCGCTTTTCAGACGGGCAAGATCGACAAGGACATTATGAGAACAGCCTCCGAGGCCCACCTCAACGTTCCTGATAGTAACAAGATTTCCCTTAGCCGGATATACGTCGATGAACTTGACACTGTCCACCAACCAGTTACCCATCGATATTATACCATTCCTTTCCATGTGCTTTAACACTTTCCGTTGCTTTCAAAAAGAAGGATATGCTGCTTTACAGACTCGCATGTTGCCTCTGTAATTACCGACTTCATGTCGATGTAGTTGGCACCCAGAGTCTCCACGTATTTACGCACAGCATCGGTCACTGCCATCTGTAGAGCTGTAGCCACATTGATCTTGCTGATTCCGTTGTGGATACATGACTTGAAGTCCTCCTCACTGGTACCGCTTCCTCCGTGAAGTACAAGCGGAAGGTTATTACGCTGAGCTATCTCCTTGAGTCTGTCGATATTGAGCTTTGGAGTTGCGACATAGCGTCCGTGTAGATTTCCTATTGCAATCGCGAGAGCATCTACGCCGGTCTTTGCAATGAAGTCCGCTGATTCTTCAACATCAGTGAAGACGTCAGGTGTTGCTTCGCCTGTACCCTCGCCGCCACCGAATCCGGTGTCTCCTACCTTACCGAGTTCCGCTTCGACATCAACTCCAACAGCACGTGCTATGCGCACGATTTCAGAAGTCTGCCGTACATTCTCCTCAAAAGGGAGATTTGCACCATCAAACATCACAGAATTGAATCCAAGCTTGATTGCTTTCACACAGGTCTCCAGACTCTGACCATGGTCAAGATGAACTGCTACCGGCACTGTAGCCTTTGCCGCAGCCTCCAGATAAACCGGAGCCATTATCTCAATCGGGGCACATGGAAACTGAACTTCCGCCAACTGAAGAATGATTGGCGAACGTAATTCTTCTGCTGCCTTGATGGCACCCAGAACATGTTCAACACTAAGGCAGTTGAATGCACCTACTGCATAATGTCCCTTATAGGCATCCTGCAGAATCTTACTGAATGGAACTAACATATTAATGAGTTTTACTTTATTATCTGATTTCCCATGCAAGATTAGTAATGATTATTTTTCTTGACTTATACTTTATTGACCAATGCTTGATATATTTTTATCAAGGATTAAGATTTGCATATTTTAATAAGATTTTGTCAATATTATACAAGTGGGATTCTTTTGTGATTAATAATTTTGCATCATGAAACGCTTTACTATTACATTACTATTCATTTCCTTACTTCTCTGCTCCTGCAGACCGAAGGAGAATAAAATCACGCCGACAAAGAATGTCATCATCATGTTGACAGATGGCACTTCCACCTCTTTACTGTCCGCAGCAAGGTGGTATAAGAGCTATATGGATGGCGATATTTCCGAGTTGAATCTTGACCCATATGTCTGTGGGCTTGTGAAATCCTATCTATCTGACGCACCTATTGCAGGATCTGCAGGAGCCATGTCAGGATATATGACAGGAATACCTCAAAAGAGCAGAGCGATATCCATCTATCCTGAGCCGAATCCATCTCAGGATCTGATCGATGTAGACAGTACGATGGCCAATCAGCCATTGGCTACAGTAATGGAGGCTGCAAAGATTGAAAAGGGCAAGGCTATCGGCCTTGTGGCGACTGTTGATTTCTATCATGCTACTCCTGCTGCATGCATGGCACATGCCTATGACAGAGGCAACCGAAAGGAGATAGTTGCTCAGATGGCAGCCCAGAATCTTGATGTGATGTTTGCAGGTGGTGCTAAAATGATTACGGGGAGAGCCAAGGAAATTCTTGAAGCGCAAGGAACAAGATTGATCGAAAAGGATGTTGAGGCATTCAGGGCAGTCGAAAAAGGCAAGGTATGGGCTCTGCTTGCAGACCGCAATCTTCCGTATGAAATGGACAGGAATGACACAATGTCTCCATCTCTTGCAGAAATGACAGCCAAGGCAATTGACATTCTTTCTCAGGATAAGGACGGATTCTGCCTTATGGTTGAGGGAAGCCAGGTAGATATGGCAGCTCATGCGAACGATCCGGTAG
>CAYFRC010000181.1:0-4259 GCA_964345325.1 uncultured Oscillospiraceae bacterium | reverse complement strand
CGCGTTTTGGTTTTGACGAGCAAGCCCACGACCATTCGGGATGAGATGATCATTGACCTTCCGTATCCGCGAAACGTCGCCGATCCCGATTTCATATCCTATAGAACGAAGATTACGGAACAAATCCGCTGGTGGTAAAAAATTGGCGATTTTCTAACATATTACAGTTTCGTGCTGGAAACCTTAATATTCGCAATGCATAATGATATGGCAAAATAAGCAAAGAGAGGTTTGAGTACTATGGCGGATCTCAAGAAGACATCGCAGAATTTCCTGAAGGAGTTTAAGGCCTTCGCACTCAAGGGCAACGTGATCGACATGGCGGTCGGCGTCATGATCGCCACCGCATTCGGCAAAATCGTTTCCTCTTTGGTGAACGACATCTTTATGCCGCTCTTGTCGCTGCTGACGGGTCGCGTGGATTTTACACAGCTCGCGATTACACTCAACGAAGGCGAAAACGCCTCCAAGATTACCTACGGCAATTTCCTCCAGACGATCGTAGATTTCGTGTTTATCGCTATCTGCATCTTCCTGTTTGTGAAGTTAATCAATTCCTTCAAGAAGAAGGAAGTGGAAAAACCCGCGGAACCGGCGAGGCTCTGCCCGTACTGCAAGACGGAAATCGCCAAGGATGCCACGCGCTGTCCGCATTGCACAAGCCAGCTCAACGCATAAGGGAATTTCCAAAAGCGGGAAAACGCACCGAAAGGATCGCGTTTCCCGCTTTTTTGCGTAGAAATGTTGTTTTTAACAAATGCGGTTGATAAAAAGATTCTGTTGTGCTATGATGGTGTTGAGAAAATCGGTATGGATAGGGGTGAACCATTTGGAACAGCCATATGCGGTAGAGATGCTCCATATCACCAAGCGTTTCCCGGGCATTGTGGCGAATGACGATATTACGCTGCGGCTTAAAAAGGGCGAGATTCACGCGCTTCTGGGGGAAAACGGCGCGGGAAAATCCACGCTTATGAGCGTATTGTTCGGCCTGTATCAGGCGGAAGAGGGTTCGATCCGAAAGGACGGCAAGGAAGTCAACATCCGCGACCCGAACGACGCGAACGCGCTGGGAATCGGCATGGTGCACCAGCATTTCATGCTGATCGAGTGCTTTAGCGTGTTGGACAACATCATCTTGGGCGTGGAGACCTGTAAAAGCGGCTTTTTGCAGCGCGCGCAGGCGCGGGAAAAGGTAATGGCGCTCTCCGAAAAATACGACCTGAGGGTGGACCCGGATGCGCTGATCGAAGACATCACGGTCGGCATGCAGCAGAGGACGGAGATCCTCAAAATGCTGTACCGCGACAACGAAATCCTCATCTTCGACGAGCCGACCGCCGTTTTAACGCCGCAGGAGATCGACGAACTCATGGCCATCATGAAGGGACTCGCAGCGGAGGGGAAGAGCATTCTCTTTATTTCGCACAAATTGAACGAAATCATGGCGGTTGCCGATAGGTGTACCGTGCTGCGCAAGGGCAAATGCGTCGGCACCGTCGATATCGCAAACACCACAAAGACCCAGCTTTCGCGCATGATGGTCGGACGCGATGTAGATTTTGCAGTACATAAGGAAAATGCGAAGCCGAAGGACGCGGTGCTCGAGGTTGAAAACCTGTCCGTCGCCTCAAAGACCCACGCGACGGATGCGGTGAAGAACGTTTCGTTTACCGTTCGCGCGGGCGAAATCGTCTGCATCGCGGGCATCGACGGGAACGGGCAGACGGAACTCGTATACGGCATTTCCGGCCTTGAAAATGTGAAGGGCGGAAGCATTCGCCTGCTCGGGAAGGACATTACCCATCTTCCCGTTCGCGAGAGAAATATGGGAGGCATCAGCCACATCCCGGAGGACAGGCATAAGCATGGGCTGGTGCTCGACTATACGCTCGAGGACAACATCGTCTTGCAGCGGTATTTCGAGCCGCGCTTTTGCAACGGCTTCGGCACGCTCAACAGAAGGGCGATCCGCGAATACGCAAACGAACTGATCGAGCGGTACGACGTTCGAAGCGGGCAGGGCGCGGTCACAATCGCGCGGTCGATGTCCGGCGGCAACCAGCAAAAGGCGATCGTCGCGCGCGAGATCGACAGGGACCCGAAGCTCCTCATCGCCGTGCAGCCTACGCGCGGGCTCGATGTGGGCGCTATCGAATACATCCATAAGCAAATCGTAAGCCAGCGTGACAGGGGCGCGGCGGTGCTCCTGGTGTCTTTGGAATTGGACGAAGTCATGATGCTTTCGGATCGAATCCTCGTCCTGTTCGAGGGCAATATCGTGGGCGAACTCGATCCCAAGACGACGTCCGTCGAGACGCTGGGGCTGTACATGGCGGGCGCAAAGAGGGAGGGGGCATAGGCATGAAACAGAGCTTTTTCAGAAACAAGAGCGTGCAGTCCTTCCTCGTATCCGTCATCTGCATCCTATTGGGGCTTTTGACGGGCTACATCGTGCTGCTTATCATCAACCCCTCGGGCGCGGGCGATGCGATCATCGCGGTCGTCAAGAATTTCATGACGCGAAAGAGCATGCCGCTGCGCCTGAAAAACCTCGGTAACACGCTGGTGAAAACCGCGCCGCTCCTTCTGTGCGGCTTGAGCGTCATGTTCGCCTACGCGGCGGGGCTATTCAACATCGGCGCGGCGGGGCAATACGTGGTCGGCGCGGGCGTTTCGCTCTATTGCGCGCTCGCCCTCAAGATGCCATGGTATCTGTGCCTCGCGCTGGCGATCGCTGCGGGCGCGCTGCTCGGGTCGATTTCGGGCATTCTCAAGGCGTATTGCAATGTGAACGAGGTTATTTCCTGTATCATGCTCAACTGGATTTCGCTGTATCTCGTCAACACGATCCTGACAAACGTAAAGGAAGCGACGAGCCCATACACCTATAAGATCGCGGATATGAACCCCTCCGCGCTGATACCTTCATTGGGGTTGGGCGCGCTTTTCAACAACAATTCCTATGTCACAATCGCGATTCCAATTTCGATCATTGTCGCCATCGTCATCTGGGTCATCCTCGAAAAAAAGCTGCTCGGATACGAACTCAAGGCGACGGGCTTTAACCGCGACGCGGCGCGATATTGCGGAATGCGCGAAAAGCGCAATCTGATCCTCACCATGGCGATCGCGGGCGGGCTTTCGGGGCTCGGCGCGGGGCTGTTCTTCCTGACGGGCTTTGAGCAGTGGCAGACCACCGCCTCCTCCATCCCGGGCATGGGCTTTAACGGCATCGCGGCGGCTTTTTTGGGCGGGCTTTCGCCGATCGGGACGATTTTCTCGTCCTTCTTCATCCAGCACATCACAGACGGCGGTGCGTTTGTGGACTTATCCATATACTGTTCGCATATCACGAGCCTGATCTCCTCCATCATTATCTATCTCTGCGGCTTTGTGCTGTTCTTCAAGGGCGAGTTCAATGCCATCTTGGACAGGCGTGAGGAAAAGGCGCTGCGCAGAGCGGGCGACCGAAGGAAAGGGGTGTGATCGGGAATGATTCTGTTGATCCAATATTGCCTGATTTACGCGTCCGTCCTGCTGCTCGTGGCGCTCGGCGGCTGCTTTTCGGAGCGCTCCGGCATCATCAATATCGGGCTCGAGGGCATCATGGTCATCGGCGCGCTGGGCGGGGCACTCGTGATGCGCTTCGTGCCGATATCGGTCGGCGCGTTTCCGATGATCGCGCTGTGCGTCCTCGCGTCAATGCTGTTTGGACTCATGTATTCCATGCTCTTGGGCGTCGCCGCGATCGACTTCAAGGCGGATCAGACGCTCGTGGGAACGGCGATGAACCTGCTCGGCACCGCCGCGGCGACGGTCTTCGTCAAGGCGATGAACACCGCCGCCGACCCGAACAACGTTTCGAGCGAAATCTCCTACGTAGAGGCGCGAAAGACGTTTCTCATCGTCGAGGGGTACGAGTTCAACTGGTTCATGGTATTGACGGCGTTGTTTTTGCTCGCATCGTATATATTGCTGTATAGGACGCGCTTCGGGCTTCGCCTGCGCGCCTGCGGCGAGCATCCGCACGCGGCGGACTCCGTGGGCGTGAGCGTGCGCAAAATGCGGTATTGGGGCGTTCTCATCTCGGGGATATTGGGAGGCTTCGGCGGACTTGTGTACATCACGGCGGGCGTGAGCCTTTGGAAGTTTGAAAACGGCGTCGCGGGATTCGGCTTCCTCGCCTTGGCCGTCATGATCTTCGGCGAATGGAAGCCCGGAAAGATCGCGCTCGCGGCGCTCTTGTTCGGCCTTTT
>CAYFRC010000180.1:3721-4296 GCA_964345325.1 uncultured Oscillospiraceae bacterium | reverse complement strand
TGGGCGGCGTCGTCCCGCGCAACTTCATCCCCGCCGTCGAAAAGGGCCTGCGCGAGTGCATCCTCAAGGGCGTGCTTGCGGGCTTCCCCGTCGTCGGCCTCGTTGCGAAGCTGCACGACGGCTCGTACCACCCCGTGGACTCCTCCGAAATGGCGTTCAAAACGGCTGCGAGGCTCGCGTTCAAGCAGCTGACCGGCGCGAACCCCTACCTGCTTGAGCCGATCTACCGCGTCGAGGTGACCGTTCCCAACGACTACATGGGCGACATCATCGGCGACATGAACAGGCGGCGCGGCCGCATCATGGGCATGGAGCAGGCGGGCGTGGATCAGCTCGTCATCGCGGAAGTGCCGCAGGCGGAGATGTTCAAGTATGCGACGGACCTGCGCTCCATGACGCAGGCGCGCGGCTCCTTCACGATGAAGTTCGAGCGCTATGAGGAGGTTCCCGCCTCCGACGCGAAGAAGATCATCGACAGTGCCAAGCGCGAGGAAGAAGAGGAAGAATAATTCCCGATATATGCAAAGAGCGGAGCCCGATGTGGGTTCCGCTCTTTTTCATGCCGCCCGGGTTAT
>CAYFRC010000180.1:0-3711 GCA_964345325.1 uncultured Oscillospiraceae bacterium | reverse complement strand
TATGCAAGTACTACGCGAAGGGCAGCGGCGCTATACGGCTTTATGCCGAAAGTTACACAATTTTCCCGATTGGAAATCGCGCCCGCGGCGTCCTCCTCCTTCGTCGTGACGAAGGAGCAGCTTTCGACTTCCCGCGCAAAGGTTATGGAGACCTCCCCCGCCTGCCCGTCCGTCTCGATCATGCGGACGATGAGTCCGCTTCCGTCCTCCGCGCACTTGATGCCGGAGAGCAGCACGTTCTTGTTTTCGATCCCGAGGAACGCTTTTTCGAGCGGCTCCGTTCCCTCGCGGCTCGTGCCGGAAACGACGGTCGCCGGGTGGTTCCACGCAGCCGCCTCCGAAAGCAATTCGCCTGCGTTCTGCGCATGGCTCACGCCGAGCGCGAGCTTAAATGTGTGCTGCCCCAATTCGGGATACGGATCGGGGTCGAACGAGGCGCGAATGAGCGTAACACCCATCTGCACGCCGTCGCCACGGAAGCCGTACTTGGAGTCCGAAAGCAGTACGAGCCGCGCCCCTTCGCCCACCGTCGCGATCATGCCCTGCGAGCAAAGGTCCATGTCGCGCGCCTCGCGCACGATGCCGCCGCCCGGAATGTCGAAGAAGTATTCCTTTGCATCGTCCGCGTGTTCCGCGTCGAAGCGCAGGTGCGGCATACCCTTTTCGGGGCTGCCCGTTTCGAGCCAGTCTGCCTTCACGTCGTATTCGAGATACGGCGATCCCTTCTTGAGGGACACCGTGTAGGTCATTTTGGAGTTTCCAAATTCCCTGTACGCGGTAAAGGATTGGCACAGTTCTCCGTTTACGATGTCCGTCACGCGGCTCGCACCGCCGATGGGAAGCCGTTCCGCGAACCTGCCGACCTGCCACGCCGTCATGCCGCGCGAGGCGTCCTCCCGCACGAGGGAGAAATCCGCTTCGCCCCACACCATATCCCGCCCCGTCTCTTTATCTAAGAGGGAGATCAGCGCGAGCGTTTCGGCGGAGAATTCCGCGCGGATGCGGTCGTTTTCAAGGATGAGTTCGACGGGAGTTTCGATGCGGGGATCGAGCCTTCTTGGAAGCAAGGGCGAGATGTCCTCTTTTACGCGCAGGCCGTACGTCGTGTATCCGCACGCGGGGAGCTCCGCCTCGATCAGGATGCGCGCGTATTTGTGCCCCCAGTACTCGTTAAAGCCCGCGTCCAGCACCTGATGTGCCACGGCTTTCCCCGATTTGTCTGCGATCTCGATCAACGAAAGGTCCTTTTGATAGTCCCACAGCATGAGCGTGACGACTTCCTTTTTCGCAAACGGCAGCGCGTTAAACAGGTGCCACACGCGCGTATCGCCGCCGCCTCGGCTGACCTGCCCCGCGCCGAAGCCGTAGATGCCGAAACCCACGCCCGCGCCCTCGGATGTCGTGCCCTCGGGCGACATATGGAGGAACGACGCCGTATCGATTTTCTTTGCGATCGCCTGACACGCGGCGCGCTTCGCGCTCGTCGCGGCGGCAAACGTCTCTTGATACAACCCCATCGCGTGCTCGCGCGTATCCACGACGCCCGAGCCGGGGATGATGTCGTGAAACTGGTTGAACAGCACGTTTACCCAGCCGCGCTCGAAATCCGCCGCAGGATACTCCCTATCCGCGAAGGAGGAAAGCGCCTCCGCCTCGTACAGCATTTTCTCCGCCATGCGGTTGCCCTGCTTGATGCGCGTCTGCGTGGTGTAGCAGCCGGAAAACACAAAGTTGCGCTCGCCGCATACGGCGGGGATGTTCTGTGTCCTTTCCATCGCCTCGAAAAAGCGCCGATAGGTGCCGAATTCCACCTTCGGGAAGATGCGCCACGTCGCCATGTCCTCGATCAGTTCGATGTCGCGCCTCGTGGGCCCGCCGCCGTGGTCGCCCACGCCGTATACGCGCAGCGCATCCGTCACGCCGTATTTTTCGCAGTATTCCGGCACGAATTCCGCCCAATCCGTCTCCACCGCGCCCAGATACCAGCTCGGTTCGCGGTAGACCAAAATGCTCCGCCCCGAAGGCGAATGCCAGCGGTATAATACTTCCTTTTCCTCGCCGCGGCAGTGGTAGTAATACTTGACGCCCGCCTCCGCGAGCATTTCGGGGACGTTTTGGTGATGTCCGAACGTGTCCGGCTCGTAATCCAAATTGAGGGATGCCGCGTCGATGCCCAAGAGCTTTTCGAGGTATTTTGCGGTGTAGAGCTGGTGCCGCGCGACGGATTCGAAGGAGGGCATATTGCGGTCCGCCTCCACCCACGTGGACGCGGAGACCTCCCACTGCCCCGTCTTGATGCGCGCGCGAATTTCGTCAAGCATCTCCGGTTCATACTGCTCGACGATTCTGTACACGGATGCCTGGCTCTGCGCGAACGTGAACGACGGATGCTCGCGCATGAGGTTCAGCACCGTGCGGAACGTGTCGAGCGTAATGGAAACCGTCTCGTCGTAGCGCCACATCCAGTTCATATCGATGTGCGCGTGCCCCACAAACAGGAGCGTGTACTTCTTGCAGTCCGCTTCCATCGGAAGCAGCATGTCTTCACAGGCTATCCGCGCGGATTTCGTGAGCGTACCCTCTTCCCGTTCCGCGTTTTGCGCGAATTCGATCGCGCTTTCGAGGAGCGTATCGTACTTCCCCTTGTGCACGAGCGATACCCGCCGCGCGTAGCGCAGTTCGCCCGCGAGGCGCGCCTTTTCCTTTGCGTTGGCATTTGCGGTAAACGCCTTCAGCATCGCATCAACCTTTGCCATGGTGTTCCCTCCCGTGTCTCCATTGTGTATCTACAGTATACACAGTACAAACCGAAAACGCAACACCAACTTTTGCACATCGCGAAAACAAAAAGCCGCGCTTTCACGCAGCTTTTTGCATTGCACTGTAAACCTATCAGCCGATGTCGGGGAGGATGGCGAAAGCCGCCTCAAGCTCCTCGTCCGTCAGGGGATTGTCCTGCATCTTGCCGTCGTTGTACGACCCGTATGCCGTCATATCGAAATAGCCGGTGCCGCTGAGCCCGAACAGGATCGTCTTCTCCTCGCCCGTTTCGCGGCAGAGAACCGCCTCGTCGATCGCCGCGCGGATGGCGTGGCTGCTCTCCGGCGCGGGGAGGATGCCCTCGGTACGCGCAAATATCTGCGCCGCCTCGAACACGCTCGTCTGCTCTACGCTGCACGCCTCCATCAGTCCCTCCGAATACAGCTGGGAGAGGATGGGGTTCATGCCGTGGTAGCGCAGGCCGCCCGAATGGTTCGCGGAGGGGATGAAGCCGCTTCCCAAGGTATACATCTTCGCCATCGGGCAGATGCGGCCGGTGTCGCAATAGTCGTAGGTGTACTTGCCGCGCGTAAAGCTCGGGCAGGACGCGGGTTCCACCGCGATGATGCGGTAATCCGCCTCGCCGCGCAGCTTTTCGCCCATGAACGGGGAGATAAGCCCGCCCAGGTTCGAGCCGCCGCCCGCGCAGCCGATGATGATGTCGGGCTTGATCTCGTACTGATCGCACGCGGCCTTCACTTCCAGACCGATGATGGACTGGTGCAGCACGACGTGGTTCAGCGCGGAACCGAGCACGTAACGATAGCCTTCAGACGTTACCGCCCTCTCGACCGCTTCGGAGATCGCGCAGCCCAGGGAACCCGTGGTTCCCGGATGCTCCGCGAGGATCGCCCTGCCGACATTGGTGAGCTCGGACGGGCTCGGCGTCAC
>CAYFRC010000179.1:0-4315 GCA_964345325.1 uncultured Oscillospiraceae bacterium | reverse complement strand
AGAATGAACGAGTCAGAGTCGTTAGTGTTACCGTTACACCATTCGGCACTATCGCGGTTTTTAAGGAAGCTCCCGCAACCGACATCGATTATTGTATCAGCCCATCCCCCGATTGTCAAGGGCAATCGCCAAAATTTCATTTATTTAACATGTGCCGTGCAGCAAAACGCGCCCTTTGAGACGCGAAAACGGACAAATCGGCGCACCTTGCTTGTAAACGCAACGCTTTTTTGCTATACTGCACCCGTACAATCAATGCAGGAGGCAAAAACCATGTCATCCAATGTCTTCGGATCCTTTTACGACCGCGCGATCATGCAGGACGAATCGTTCGAGCTTTCGGATCGCGCGTACAACCTCACCATCGGGCTGCTGCTCGCATACGGCTTTTTCGTCAACTGGCTGCTCTCGGCGTATTTCGCGCCGATGGTCGCGAACCTCTTTTATCGCGGCGGTCTGCTCTTTGTGCTCGCCTATTTTGGGCTGACCTTCATCGGCTCCGCGCTGCTTCGCTTCGAAAATTTCGCCATAGGCTTTTTCGGGTACACGCTGATTCTGCTCCCCGTGGGCGTCACCGTGTCCGCGATCCTCGCGCAATACGACATCGCCCTCATCGATGAGGCGTTCCTCTACACGGGCATCATCGTATTGTGCATGCTCCTCGCCGCGACCTTCCGCCCCGAATGGTTCGAGCATATGGGCTCGGCGCTCGCGGTCGCGCTCGGCATTACGCTCGTCTTTGGCATCTTCACCATATTCATCCGCGGCTTGGGCACCATCTACGATTATGCGATCATCCTCATCATGGCGCTGTACGTCGGCTACGACTGGGCGCGCGCGAACTCGGTGCAGAAGACGCGAAGCAACGCCTTAATCGCCGCGGCGTCGCTGTATCTGGACATCATGAACATCCTCCTGCGCGTGCTTCGCATCCTCGCGAGATCCAAGGGCGGAAGGCGCAGAGACTAATTCAAAAACCGCCGCCCGTATAGGAACTATTGCGGGCGATCCCGCGTCAAAAAAGAAAAAAGGAGGTCGGGCATGGAGCAAGAGGGCGGTCGCGAGCCGATTATCCAGCTTCGCGACGTATTCAAAATCTATCGCGTGGGCGATTCCCGGGTCAACGCGCTCAACGGCGTGTCGCTTTCCATCTATCCGGGCGAATTCTGCTGCATCATCGGCAGGTCCGGCTCGGGAAAGAGTACGCTGCTCAACATGCTTGCCGGCCTTGAAAAGCCCACGAAGGGCAGCATCCGCGTCGCGGGAAAGCAGATCGAGCGACTGGACGAGAGCAAGCTCGTCGAGTTCCGATTGCGGCAGGTCGGGTTCGTGTTCCAGCAGTTCAACCTGTTCGCCGCGCACACCGCGCTGGACAATGTCGCAATGCCGCTCATGTACAAGGGAGTAGGGAAATTGCAGCGCATGCGGCAGTCGCGGGAAATGCTCAAGGCGGTCGGGCTTTCGTCCCACATGGGGCACACGCCCTCGCAGATGTCGGGCGGCCAGCAGCAGCGCGTGGGCATCGCGCGCGCGCTCGTATCCAAACCCAAAATCCTGTTTGCGGACGAACCGACGGGAAACCTCGACTTAAAGACCTCGCGTGAGATACTGCGCCTCATCCGCGCAATCTGTAAGGAGCGCGGGACGACCCTCATCATGGTCACGCACGACCCCGAAATGGCGCAATACGCCGATCGCGTCATCCAGCTGCTCGACGGGCTGGTCATCCAGGACGAGGCGAACGAAAGCCCCGAGAGGATCCGCCTCGTAAAGACACTCGCTGACGGCACCGTCGTGGAGCTACCGGACGAAGAAGAAGCCGCGCTATAAAAAATTCCTATAGAAAGAAAAGAGACGCTATGAAGATTCAGAAAATTCTCGCCATCCTCCTGCTTGTGGTACTTCTCGTGCCGCAGTTCGTTACCCTTGCCGCTGCGGAAGGCGAACCCCCCATCGAAGAATCGCTCGAGCCCAAGGGCGGCGAAGCCCCCACGCCCGAGCCGACGGAACCACCTGCAACGGAGCCTCCGGCAACCGAGCCTCCGGCGACAACTCCGCCCGCGACGGAACCGCCGGCTACGAATCCCCCCGCGACAAACGCGCCGGCCACCTATACCGTGCGCTTTATGGACAACCACAGCGGTACGGACGTGCAGATCGGCAGCGCGCAGACCGTGCGCGCGGGCGAAGACGCGCAGGAGCCGGACCCCGCTTCCCCGTCTTTTCCGACGCACCCCGGCTATCGCTTCAACGGCTGGAGCGCGAGCAGCAAGAACGTACATCAGGATTTGACCATCTACGCGAAGTGGAAAGAAGTGTATTGCACCGTCACGTTCTATGACGGCTATTACGCAACGCCGCAGGTCATTTCCAGCGTCGTCGTCAAATACGGCGAAAACGTCACCTCCAAGCCCGCAGCGCCCGCCCATCCGGGCTACATCCACACTTCCGAGACCGTCCGCACCAAGGACGGCGACCCCGCCTCCCTCACGGACGTTCGGGAAGATCTTTCGGTAACCTACAAATACGCCTCCGAGAGCGATCAGACGGTCGAACTCGGGCGGCACACCATCCAAACGGTAAAGCCGAACGCCACCGTGACGCTCGCGCTGCCGCTCATCTTCTCCACGAGGAGCAAGACGTATAATACCAACACCGCCGCGGACCCCCGAGCTTTTGTCCTACATGGACGGAAAGACCGTGCGCGACGCGTTCCAGTTTTCGCAGGCGATTTATACGCAGGAAGGCATTACATCGCTCTCGCTCGAATTCGATATGAGCGACCCCGCCGCCTTGCCCTTCACGGCGCAGAGCATCAGTGAAACCGCCTACGCCGTCGAAACGACGTCGGACGGCACGCTGTGCAGCGGCTATGCCGCGTTCACAAACCTCAAGCTCAAGAGCAACAAGAGCCTCGAAAACACCTATTATAAGCTCCCCCTGATCGCGCGCTGGACGGACGCGGAGGGCAGCGAACACGAGGCGAGCCTCGAAGCGCAGATTCAGGTAACGGGCGTCAAGACCTCAAGCGGCGGTGGCGGTGGAGGCGGCGGTGGCGGCGGAACCACGCCCGAGGCTACGCCCAATCCGCAGGCGAGGCTGATTATCGAAAGCATCCGCACGAAGCCGGCGAAGGTCAACGCAGGCGACACGTTCGACATCATCCTGTCGCTTCGCAACACCAGCGAAAAGCTGTATCTGCAAAACCTCGAACTCTCCTATACCTCGGACGAGGATACACTCATCCCCGTGAGCGGGTCAAACGTCGAATACATCCCCTTGATCGCCGCAAATTCGACCTATGAGGCGGTTCTGCGCGTGAAGGCGCGCCCCGATATCGCCAGCGAAAACGTGCGGCTGAACGTCAACATGTCCTTTGAGGACAAAAACCTGACCGACCTCACCGCCACGCAGACCATGGCACTCACGGTGAACCAGGTGCAGAAGGCGACGCTGGACGAGGTCATCCTCCCGACCGGAACGCTCACGGAAAACAGCGCCTACGACATCAAGATGAACGTATATAACGCCGGCCGCACGACGCTGTATAACGTCACCGCGCAGGTCGTCACCGAAAACGATAAGCTCACTACCAGCGGCAGGTTCTTTGCCGGCAACATGGAAGCCGGCACCTCCAAGGTCGTGGAAGTCGAGGTGACCCCGCTCGCAGAGGGCGAGTACACGGGCGAACTCGTCGTGACGTATGAAGACGTCAACGGCAAAGTCACCGAATCGCGTTCGCCGTTTTCCCTCTACGCCAGTGCGGAGGAGGAATTCACCTTCAACGAGGGCATGGAATTTGTCGAGCCGGAGCCCGAACCCGAGCCTTCGCCGCTCGGCTTTCTGAGCCGCCTCAACCCGTGGGTATATGCGGTGTTCGGCGCGCTGGTGCTGTACATCGCGCTCGCGAGCGGCGTACACGCGAGAAACAAGCGCAAGAGGGCGTTTGAAGAAGATGAAATGGATTGACATATTGTCCGCCGCGATTAACAGCCTCATGCGGCGCAAGCTCCGCTCCGCGCTCACGATTCTGGGCGTCGTGATCGGCACCGCCGCCATCGTGGTGACGATTTCTCTCGGCTACGGCGCGGAGGAAACGCAGATGGCGGAGCTGGAGGCGTCGAGCAACCTGCGCCTCATCCAGGTGTACCCAAACTACGGCTATTCCTCCTCGGAATCCTCAAGCGGCCGGCGCATCACCACCATTACCGACAGCACCCTGCGCAGCATCCGCGCCATCAAGGGCGTCAGCGCGGTCACGCCGGTGGTCAGCGTGTATTCGGGCATCAATTTTACGCTCAAATCCGGAAAACGG
>CAYFRC010000178.1:0-4321 GCA_964345325.1 uncultured Oscillospiraceae bacterium | reverse complement strand
GTGCCCCTCGATCATGCCGTAATTCAAAAACACGTTGACCACGTTCGCCGCGATGTTCGCAACCATGGTGATTCGCGTTTGCCCGACGGCGCGCATGCCCGCGCATAGGCAGAGCGACCACGAATTGAAAAGGAATCCCAAGGAGACCACCTGAAAATACTCCGTCGCCCACAAGAGCGTATCCTCATTCGCGCCGGCCATGCGCATAAACGGCTCCGCGAAGAAGTAGCCGATAAGGGTCATGAGGATGCCAAGCACGGTCACCAAATACATGGACTGCGCCAACACGCTGTTGGCGGACGCGCGGTTATCCTCTCCCTTGCGCCGCGCGATGAGCGCGGTCGTCCCGACGCAGAGCGACTGCGCAAGAAGGAGCAATATCATGCGCGGCTGCGTCGTGAGCCCAACCGCCGCGATGGCGCCGGAGCCGAGTTTCCCGACCATCGCGGTATCCACCGAGCCGATGATCGAAATCAGCACGCCCTCGACCGTCGCCGGCCACGCGATGGCTATATTTTGTCTATACAAATCCCGAACGGGCGGCGCGTCCTCCTGAAAGTCGATCCCCCGAAGCGCAAACAGCCTTTTCACAAAATCGGGCAATCCTTCTCATCTCCTTTCCTTCGATTATACCCTCTGCATCCGCCGAATGCAAGTGTTCCCGCAAAAAACACATCCTTGACAAAGGGCGCACATTTGTATATACTCGGGTCGGTCAATATAAAAGAGAAGGAAGGCGCAAGTATGCAGATCACCTTTTTGGGCAGCAGCCACGGCGTGCCCGAGCCGAACCGCAAAGTCTCCTGCGCGCTCGTCGAAGTCGGTGAAAAGAAATACCTCATCGATGCGGGCTGCGACCCCATGCCCGAGCTCATCAACCGAAACATCCATCCGAACGAGATCAACGCGATCTTCATCACCCATGCGCACGGCGACCATGCAAACGGGCTTGTGTCGTTTGTGAACCTGTGCAGTTGGTATTACGTCCACGCCGACCCTGAAATCTTCCTTCCGGAGCCGGAACTCAAAGACGCATTGCGCGCGTGGATGAAGGCGGCGCGCAATAATCTGCGCGAGAGCATCCGCTTTACGCAGATTCGGGAGGGCGCAATCTATTCCGACGGCGTACTCAAAGTCACAGCCCTTCGCACGCAGCACATCGAGCACGCCTACGCCTTCCTTCTGGAAGCCGAGGGGAAGAAGGTGCTCTTTACCGGCGACATGAAGCATGCGGACGGGCCGGTTGCCGACTACGCGCGCTTCGTAACGGAAGACGGCTACGATCTCGTCGTCGCGGAATGTGCGCATTTTGCGGCGGATCTCTATGTCGAGCCGCTGCGCAGGCATCCGCCGAAGAAGTTCTGCTTCAACCACTATTCTTCGCTCTTCCTCGAAAGCTGCTGCCGGGTGAAGCGCCAGTTGGACGGGGAAATTCCCGTTCTGCTCGCGACGGACGGATATACCATCCGCCTGTAAAATCGTTTCCACATAGATTTTTAACGCGCCGCAAACGTGCCGCACAATGCAGCGCGTTTTATTTTATGCGATAATGAAAAGCATTGCGATGATAAGGAGTTGATTCTCGGTGAAAAGGCTCGTCAGCCTTCTTTTGATTCTCTGTGTTGCGCTTCCCGGTGCGCCTGCCCTCGCCGTTGTAAGACCCGCCTCTTCCCCCGAATCGCTCGTGGGGAGCCAGGCGGAGGAACCCGCGCAGGAGGCGGAGCCATCTTCCCCTACAGACACGGATGATCCCGACGATACCGCCCCTCAGGAAGATGCCTCTGACGATATCGCCGAAGAGGAACCCGACGAGAACGCGATCGCGGCCTATCCCGAGCTTCAGCGCGGCATGAAGGGCGACGAAGTCTCCAAACTGCAGGCACGCCTTGCGGTACTCGGTATATATGCCCATGCCGTCGATGGCGATTACGGCAAGAAGACGCAGGCCGCCGTTGCGGAATATATCGCGCTGCTTCAGTCGCTGGGCGAAGATGTCGAGGGCGACGGAAGTACCGCGTCCGTAAAGGTGCAGGCGATCTTATACAACACCGCCTTCAGCTATTATTCGGACGACATCGCCCATTCTTCCAACAATATGCGCTCTCTGTATTTAGAGCGCATGCTGCAAAACCTCAATTACCTCGACCGCGCGCCGAATACGACGATCGACTCCGACACGAGGGAGGCGCTTTTGCTGCTGCAAAGGACGCACGATCTGCCGGAAACCGGCGAAGGCGATGCGCAGACGCTCGCCCTTCTCACCTCCGGCACGGCAAAGCGCAGCGACGCCCCTGCGGCGGTTCGGCTCTCGCAGGGCGATGAGAACCAGGCGGTTCTTCATGTACAAAAGGTACTGATTCGACTCGGTCTGTTCCGCGCGCCCGTCACGGGAAAGTACGACGAGGCGACGGTGGACGCGCTCGCCGCCGCGGCGAATTTCGTCGCGATCTCCGACGTCACGGGGAAGACCTGCGACATCCCGACGCAAAAGCTCCTTCAGACCGCAAAAATCGACCCTTACAAAGAAGATCTTTCCAGAGATTCAAACGGCGATGAGGTCAGGCGGCTGCAAAGGCGCCTAAATTCGCTCGGCTATCTCATAAAGGGCAATATCAGCGGCAAATTCCAGGCAAAAACCGTATCCGCCATCAAATCGTTCCAAAAAACCAACGGACTCGAGGAGACGGGCACTGCCGATAAAGAGACGCAGCTCCTCCTGTATTCCGAGGCCGCCCTCCCCCACCCCGAACCCTACCGCATCGTCGTCTCCATAGACGACCAGAAGGTGTATGCCTATAAAATCGGTTCCGATGCTTCGCTCACCCTCGTGCGCGAAATGGTCTGCTCTACGGGTCTGTACAACACCACGCCTACCGGCGTATTCACCGCGACGCGGCGCGGCAACAGGTGGCACTACTTCACCAAATTCTTCTGCTGGGCGCAGTATTCTTACGGTATATCGGGCGATATCCTGTTCCATTCGGTGCTGTATAACGGCAGGAACGAAAATACGCTCGTAAAATCCTCCGTGCGCAATCTCGGCAGAAAGGCATCGCACGGCTGCATCCGCCTGCCGGTCGAGGACGCAAAGTGGATTTTTGAAAACTGCGAGAGCGGCACCACCGTCGAAATTCGCTACCCGAGCTGCGAAAACGGGTACTGAAGCCCTTGAACCACCTATCAACCGCCTGCCTGCTGCGCTTTCGCGAGCAAGTGCAGGCGGTTTTTTGCGCTGTTGACAGCAATAGGCTCCCGTGATACAATGCTGCTTAGAAACAACACAGGCAACTTATGCAATCTGCATGCGCGGTTTTGAGAAAGGATGGCACGATAATGAAACGAATTCTATCGATATTCGTTATGGTCGTTCTGCTCGGTTCGGTTTCGATTTCCGCCCACGGCGAAGCGACGGTGCACACGGGCATTGTGCAGGGAATCGACGGCGAGGCGATTGTCGTAGAGGACGCATCGGGCATCGTTTGGACATTTTTCTTTGGCGACCTCGCGCCCCGCTCGGCGCTGCCCGGGGACATCGAGATCGGTTCAAACGTGGCTGCAATCTATACGGGCGAGATGAACGAATACGATCAGCTCTTGGATCAGCCATTTGTCATTTTTTCGACAGAGCATATGACGACCTTTGTGGGCGTTGTGCGGGGAATCGACGGCGAGGCGATCACCGTAGAGGACGCATCGGGCATCGTTTGGACATTTTTCTTTAACGACTTCACGCCCCGCTCCGAATTGCCCGAGGAGATCGAAATCGGATCAAACGCAACCGTAATTTATACGGGCGAGATGAACGAATACAATCAACTGTTGGATCGGCCCTTTGTCATTCGCGCAGCGACCGCACTTGATGGCATCGTGCGTGGATTCGACGGCGAAGCGATCACCGTAGAGGACGCATCGGGCATCGTTTGGACATTTTTCTACAGCGATTTCGCACCTATCACGCTTCTTCCCGAAGGCATCGATATCGGTTCAAACGTGACTGTAATCTATTCGGGCGATATGAACGAATACGACCAGTTGATAGATCAGCCCTTCGTCATTCGCATGGCACAGCCCGCCGAACGTCCATAAAGGTTCTGCCGGCGGGGGGTGCCCTGCACGTCCGATTGAAAATGGTTTGAAAAATGATTGTAAAACACAGAAACTCTGTAGACAAGCGTGGTTTTCTGTGGTATAATCTATATTCGTCAGCGGGATGTACCGTTTGACCCGCGTGGGCGCCTGTAGCTCAGTTGGATAGAGCAACAGCCTTCTAAGCTGTGGGTCAAGGGTTCGAGTCCCTTCGGGCGCGCGTTGTAACATGGTG
>CAYFRC010000177.1:693-4336 GCA_964345325.1 uncultured Oscillospiraceae bacterium | reverse complement strand
CATCGAGGGCGATACCGACCTCGCGTTCCGCGAGGACGTGCCCGCGCGCTTCCGCGCCTACGGCTGGAACGTGATCGATGTGAAAAACGGCAACTGCTATAAACAGGTTGAGGCTGCGATTGCACTCGCGAAGAACTCCGACAGCCCCACGCTCATCGTCTGCCACACCGCGATCGGCTACGGCTCCCCCAAGGCGGGCATGGCGTCCGCGCACGGCGAGCCGCTCGGCGACGAGAACATCGCGCAGACGAAAAAGGCGCTTGGCTGGCCCTGCGACGAGCCGTTCTGCATCCCGAAGGAGGTCTACGACATCACCGCAGAGGCGGGAAAGCGCGGCGCGGAGGCGCAGCAGGCGTGGAACGCGCTCTTTGCCGAATACAAAAAGGCGTATCCCGAACTCGCCGAGGAATACAAGGTCTGGCACGACGAGAAGCTGCCCTACGACGCACTGAACGACGAAGCGTTCTGGTCGTTCCCCGGCAAGGCGGCGACCCGCGCCTCCGGCGGCGAAGTGCTGAACCGCCTCGCGGCAAAGGTTCCGAACATGATCGGCGGCAGCGCGGACCTTGCGCCCTCCAACAAGAGCGATATGAAGGGCAAGGGCGATTTCTCCAAGGAAAACCGCAGCGGCGCGAACCTGCATTTCGGCGTGCGCGAACACGCGATGGCGGCGATTACCAACGGCATCGCGCTGCACGGCGGCCTGCGCCCCTATTGCGCGACCTTCTTCGTGTTCAGCGACTACATGAAAAACGCGATGCGCATGTCCGCCATGATGAATTTGACCGTGCCCTACATCCTCACGCACGATTCCATCGGCGTGGGCGAGGACGGCCCGACGCACCAGCCCGTGGAGCATCTGGCGGGGCTGCGCGCGATTCCGGGGCTGATCGTGTTCCGCCCTGCGGACAGCAAGGAGGTCGCGGCGGGCTGGTATACCGCGATGACCGCCAAGCACCCGACGGCGCTGGTACTCACGCGGCAGGACCTTCCGCTGTACGCGAACAGCGGCAAGAACGCGCTCAAGGGCGGCTACATCCTCTCCGACAGCGAAAAGGCGACGCCCGACGTCATCCTGATGGCGTCCGGCAGCGAGGTCGAGCAGTGCATGCAGGCGCAGGCGCTGCTGAAGGATGAGGGGATCGACGCGCGCGTCGTCTCCATGCCCTCAACCGACATTTTCGACGAACAGTGCGCGGAATACAGGGAATCCGTGCTGCCCTCTGCGGTGCGCGCCCGCGTCGCGGTCGAAGCGGCGAGCCCGATGCCGTGGTGCAAATACGTGGGGCTGGACGGCGAGGTCATCGGCATGACGACCTTCGGCGCATCCGCGCCGTACAAGGTGCTGTTCCCGCATTTCGGCTTCACGGCGGAAAACATCGTCGAAAAGGCGAAAAAGACGCTCGGGAAGTAAAAGAAACGCATGAAAAAGGGTCGCCGCGGTTCGGTCGCGGCGGCCCTTTAGGTTTTCTTCAGTTCTTCGAGAAACGTCCTGTCTTTTTTATCGAGTGCGGCAGTTTCGAGCAGCTCGGGGCGGCGTTTGTACGTCTCCTCGAGCGAGCGCTCGCGCCGCCAGCGGGAGATCAGCGCGTGGTTGCCGTTTATGAGCACATCCGGCACGGCAAGTCCACGAAATTCGCGCGGGCGGGTATACTGCGGGTATTCGAGCAGCCCCGCCGAAAAGCTTTCGTCCTCGCTCGATTCCGCGCGCCCCAATACGCCGGGGATGAGCCGCGCGAGCGCGTCGATGACCACGAGCGCGCCGAGCTCGCCGCCGGTTAAGATATAATCGCCGATGGAGAGCTCCTCGTCGATCGCAAGGTCGATGGCGCGCTGGTCCACGCCCTCGTAGCGGCCGCACAGAAACAGCAGCTCCTCCTCTTTGGAGAGCTCCTCGGCAATCCGTTGGTCAAACGTCCTGCCGCGCGGGGAGAGGTATATTTTCCGGCAGTTTGCACCCGCCGTCGCCTCGACCGCATCCACGATCGGCTGCGCGAGCATGACCATGCCCGCGCCTCCCCCGAAGGGGTAGTCGTCCGTGTTCTTGTGCTTGTTTTGCGAAAACGCGCGGATGTCCACGAGGTTGATGTCTATCAGCCCGTTTTGCACGGCGCGCCCCAGAATGCTTTCCGAGAGCACGGGACGCAGCATCTCCGGGAAGATGGTGAGCACGCTAATCCGCATTGAACACCGCCACCTCGCGCATCCGCTTTGCGGAGAGCAAAACCTTCTTTTCCCGCACGTTCGTGGACAGTACGACGCTTTTCAGCGCGGGCACGAGGTATTCGCCCTTCTCCCCGCGAAACACGTACGTCAATTCGCCCACGAGGTTCCCCTCGTCGTCGTGCGCGATGCAGCCGATGAGATCGCAGATGAAATCCGCGTCCTCGGGCAGCTCCACCGCGTGCGCCCTGTCCACGTACAGGAGCATGTCGCGCAGCTTTTCGGCTTCGTCCCTGTCCTTTACGCCCTCAAGCGAAAGATACGCCGCGTCCTGCGAAAGGCGGGCGGACTTCACTTTTTTGTAGACGTAGCTCCCGTTTTCCAGGAGGTATACGCCGCGCAGCTCCAAAAACCGCTCGGGATCGCAGGTGATCGGCCGCACCTTGATCTCCCCGCGCACGCCCTGCGGCTTTAATACTTCGCCTATGACGAGATATTCCGAAAGCATACTTTCCTCCGTAAACAAAAGATCGCCGATCAAACAGAGACATTTGACTGGCGATCCTTTTCTCACATGATCTCCACGAAAACCGGCTTTTCGCTCTTTACGGTAGCGGCTTTCACGATGGTGCGGATCGACTTGGCTATGCGCCCCTGTTTGCCGATCACCTTGCCCATATCGTCGGGAGAGACCTGCAGCTCGATCGTGATGCTTTGCTCGTTTTCGACCTGCTTCACTTCCACCTGATCCGGGTGCTCCACGAGGGTCTCTGCGATATATTTCACCAACTCAAGCATTGTTTTCACCTGCTCGCTGCATCTTACAGCACGCCGGTCTTCTTGAGCAGCCCGCGCACGGTATCGGAAACCTGCGCACCGACGCCAAGCCAGTACTTCGCGCGCTCTTCGTCGACCTTCAGCGCCACGGGGTCGGAAACGGGGTTGTAGTAGCCGATCTCCTCGATGAAGCGGCCATCGCGGGCGTTGCGGCTGTCGGTGACGACGACGCGGTAGAAGGGCATTTTCTTCATGCCCATCCTCTTTAGACGAATCTTGACCATGGGGTATTCCTCCTTCAATATATCGCAGCGCTGATAGCGGTGCTGTCTGTTAGATTTTGCCGAACGGCATGCGGAACTTTCCGCGTTTCCCGCCGGCCATCATCTGTTTCATCATCTGGCGGGCCTGCTCAAACTGCTTGAGCAGAAGGTTGATCTCCTGCACCGTCGTGCCGCTGCCTGCGGCAATGCGCCGCTTGCGGCTGGCGTTGAGGATGTCGGGGTTTCTGCGTTCCATGCGCGTCATGGACTGGATGATCGCCGTATTCTTCGCCTGCGCCTTGGAAATCTTGTCCTCGTCGATGTCCGCATCGCGGATCTTGCCGCCGATGCCGGGGATCATCTTCAGGATGTCGGAGATGGAGCCGAGCTTTTTGATCTGCTTCATCTGCTCCCCGATCTGAGCCTCTATGTTGAACTGA
>CAYFRC010000177.1:0-655 GCA_964345325.1 uncultured Oscillospiraceae bacterium | reverse complement strand
CCGCGCTTGCGGCTTCGATGGATTCTGCGGCGCGGTCGATGATGGTGAGCACGTCGCCCATGCCGAGGATGCGGGACGCCATGCGGTCGGGATAGAACGGCTCGATATCGGAGAGCTTTTCGCCCGTGCCGCTGAACTTGATGGGCTTGCCCGTGACCGCCTTGACGGAGATCGCGGCGCCGCCGCGGGTATCGCCGTCGAGCTTGGTGAGGATCACGCCGTCGATGCCCAGGTTTTTGTTGAACGTTTCGGATACGTTGACCGCGTCCTGCCCCGTCATCGCGTCGACCACCAAGAGGATTTCCTGCGGCTTTACGGTGTCGCGGACGGCGCGCAGCTCCTGCATGAGCGCCTCGTCGATGTGCAGGCGACCGGCGGTATCCAAGATCACGGGATCGAAGCCGTAATATCGCGCGTGTTCGACCGCCTGCTTCGCGATCTCCACGGGGTCGGACTGGCCGCGCTCGAACACTTCGACGCCAACCTGCCCGCCGACGACCTGAAGCTGCTTGATGGCGGCGGGGCGATACACGTCGCACGCGGTGAGCAGGGGCTTTTTGCCCTGCTTTTTGAGCATCCCGCCGAGCTTTGCCGCCATGGTGGTTTTGCCCGCGCCCTGCAGGCCGCACAGCATGTATATGGTGGGCGCCTGCGG
>CAYFRC010000176.1:1147-4354 GCA_964345325.1 uncultured Oscillospiraceae bacterium | reverse complement strand
TCCGAGGCTCGAAAAGGTCGTCATCAACATGGGCCTTGGCGATTGCAAGGACAACCAGAAGGCGCTGGAAGTCGCCGTCACCGAGCTTGCGACCATCGCGGGACAAAAGCCCCTGGTGACCAAGGCGAAAAAGTCCGTTGCGAACTTTAAGGTGCGCGCGGGCATGAATGTCGGCGCGAAGGTGACCCTGCGCGGCGACCGTATGTACGAGTTCACGGATAAATTGGTCTCTATCGTGCTTCCGCGCGTACGCGACTTCCGCGGCGTGTCTGCGAAGGCGTTCGACGGGCGCGGCAACTACGCGCTGGGCGTCCGCGAGCAGCTGATCTTTCCCGAGATCAATTACGATAAAGTCGAGAAGATCCGCGGCATGGAAATGATCTTCGTGACCACCGCGAAGACCGACGAGGAAGCCAAGGAACTGCTGTCCCTGATGGGCATGCCGTTCGCACAGGCGTAAGTTAGGAGGGACAACTGTGGCGAAAACCAGTTTGAAGGTCAAACAGGCGCGGGAGCCGAAGTTCTCCACGCGCGCCTATACCCGTTGCCGCGTGTGCGGCCGCCCTCATTCCGTGCTGCGCAAATTCGGCGTCTGCCGCGTATGCTTCCGGGAACTCGCCTACAAGGGACAGATTCCGGGCGTAAAGAAAGCCAGCTGGTAAGGCAAGGAGGAGTACAGATATGATTATGAATGATCCCATTGCGGATATGCTCACCCGTATTCGCAACGCCCTTACCGCAAGGCACGATTCCGTGGTGATCCCCGCTTCCAACATGAAAAAGAGCATCGCGAAGATCCTTCTGGACGAGGGGTACATCAGGAGCGTGGATTACGTGGATGACGGCCTGCAGGGGCAGATCAAGATCGGATTGAAGTATGCCGCGGGCAAGGAGTCCGTCATCAAGGGGCTCCGGCGCATTTCCAAGCCGGGTCTGCGCGTGTACGCGCACAACAACGAGATCCCCACGGTCTACGGCGGCATCGGCATTGCGATCATCTCGACGTCCAAGGGCGTCATGGCAGACAGACAAGCGCGCAATGCCGGCATCGGCGGCGAAGTGCTCGCCTACGTCTGGTAATAGGGAGGAGCGGAAAACATGTCTCGAATCGGCAAACTTCCGATCAGCGTTCCTGCCGGCGTGACCGTGACCATCGGCGATAACAATACCGTCACCGTCAAAGGTCCCAAGGGCACGCTGACGCAGGCAGTGAATAAAGAAATGATGCTGAAACTGGAGGACGGCGTACTCACCGTATCGCGCCCCTCCGACAGCAAGCCCCACAAGTCGATGCACGGCCTGTACCGGTCGCTGCTTCACAACATGGTGGTCGGCGTGACGGACGGCTTTTCCAAGGTGCTGCTCATGGAAGGTGTGGGCTACAGGGCGACGGCGGAGGGCGGCAAGCTGACCCTCGCATTGGGTGTTTCCCACCCCGTAGTATTCCAGGCCCCCCAGGATGTCGCCTTTGAAACGCCCGCCCCCAACAAGATCATCGTCAAGGGCATCGACAAGCAGGTCGTAGGCGAAATGGCTGCCGACATCCGCAAGATGCGGCCCCCGGAGCCCTATCTGGGCAAGGGCATTCGCTACGAAAAGGAAATCATCCGCCGCAAGGAAGGCAAGGCAGGCAAGAAGTAAAGAGAGGAGGGGCTGTTCATGTTCAAGAAGAGGGATCGCAACGAAGTTCGCGTGATCCGTCATGCGCGCGTGCGCAAGAAGATTTCCGGCACGACCGCCCGGCCGAGGCTTTGCGTCTACAGGAGCCTGTCGCACATCTACGCACAGATTATCGACGACTCGCTGGGTTCGACGCTCATCGCCGCATCGACCGTGGAAAAGGATATTGCCGCGCAGGTTGCGCAGCTGGATAAAAAGGGCGCAGCGAAGCTGGTCGGTAAGGTTCTGGCGGAGCGCGCGCTCGAAAAGGGCATCAAGGATGTCGTGTTCGACCGCGGCGGCTATATCTATACAGGCCGCGTAGCCGAACTGGCAGCAGGCGCTCGTGAGGGCGGCTTAGACTTCTAACACAAATGGAGGAAAATCGCATGCAGCGCAACGAGCAAACCAGTGAATTTAACGAGAAGCTTGTCTATGTCAACCGCGTTGCGAAGGTTGTCAAGGGCGGTAAGAACTTCCGTTTTACCGCGCTGATGGTCATCGGCGACGGCGACGGCAAAGTCGGCTGCGGCATGGGCAAGGCTGCTGAAATCCCCGAGGCGATCCGCAAGGGCGTCGAGGACGCGAAGAAGCAGATGATCGTGGTTTCGCGCAAGGAAACCACGATACCGCACGAGGTCGTCGGCAAGTTTGGCACCGGCAAGGTGCTGCTTATGCCGGCTCCCGAGGGCACGGGCGTTATCGCCGGCGGCCCCGTCCGCGCGGTGATCGAGGCCGCGGGCATCAAGAACATTCGCACGAAGTCCATTGGCTCGAACAACCCGATCAACATGGTGCGCGCGACGCTCGAAGGCCTTAACCGCCTCCGCACCATCGAAGAAGTGGCAAAGCTCCGCGGCAAGACCGTCGAAGAGTTGCTGGGCTAAGGGGGACGAGAGAATGAAACTGAAAATCACGCAGACAAAATCCACGATCGCCTGCCTGAAGGATCAGATCGCGACAATCAAGGCGCTGGGACTGCGCAAGATCGGGCACTGTGTCGTGCACAACGACACGCCCGCCATCCGCGGCATGATCTTTAAGGTAAAGCACATGGTAAACGTCGAGGAAATCAACGAGTAAGGAGGTCCGATTGGCATGAAACTGCATGAACTCAAGCCCGCGGTCGGATCGACCTCGGCACCCAAGCGGCTCGGCCGCGGTACTGGGTCGGGGCTCGGCAAGACCTCCGGTAAGGGACACAAGGGCGCCAAGGCGCGCTCTGGCGGCGGCAAGCAGCCCGGATTCGAGGGCGGACAGATGCCTCTGGCGCGTATCCTGCCGAAGCGCGGCTTCCACAACCCCTTCCGCACGGTGTACGCAGCCGTCAACGTGGAACGGCTGAACATCTTCGAGGACGGAGAGGTTGTTACCCCCATCGAACTGATCGAGACCGGCATCCTCAAGAACGTGGAAGACGGCGTCAAGATCATGGGCAATGGTGAGATCACGAAAAAGCTCACGGTACAGGCCAACAAGTTTACTGCTACCGCGAAGGAAAAAATCGAGGCGGTAGGCGGGAAAGCCGAGGTGATCTGACATGTGGGA
>CAYFRC010000176.1:0-1137 GCA_964345325.1 uncultured Oscillospiraceae bacterium | reverse complement strand
GACTCTCCGTAACGCATGGAAGATCCAGGAGCTGCGCAAGAAGATCCTGTTCACGGTCTTTATGCTGCTGATATACAGGTTCCTCTGCTTCGTACCCACGCCCGGCGTGGATCTGACGAGGATTCAGGAAACGCTCAAGAACTATTCGCTGTTCGGCTTCATCAACTCGATGACCGGCTCCGACATGGAGAGCTTCACCGTCATGGCAATGGGCGTTCTGCCCTACATCAACTCGAGCATCATCATGCAGCTGCTCACCGTCGCCATCCCGAAACTGGAGGCACTCCAGAAGGAAGGCGAAGAGGGCCGCAAGAAGATCGCGCAGATCACCCGCTACGTAACCGTGGCTCTCGCATTCCTGCAGGCGCTGGCGCTGTCCATCGGCTTGAACGTTGCGAGAAACGTCTCCGTATGGAACTATGTGACGATCAGCCTGTGCCTAGCGGCCGGCTCTGCGATCGCCATGTGGATCGGCGAGCGCATCACCGAAAAGGGCATCGGAAACGGCATTTCGCTGCTCATTTTCGCGGGCATCATCTCCAACATCGCCAAGGCGGTCGTTGCGCAGATTTACGCCCTGTTCCAACCCAACGCCATCTCCGACGGGCTCATCTCCATCCCCAGCATGATCGGCGTCGTGATTTTGAGCCTCGCGCTCATCGTCGCGGTCGTATTCATCGAACTGGGCGAGAGGCGCATCCCCGTGCAGTATGCCAAGCGCATGGTTGGCCGCAAAATGTACGGCGGACAGAGCTCCCACATCCCCATGAAGATCAACTCCTCGGGCGTGCTGCCGCTGATCTTCGCATCGGCGATCATGCAGTTCCCGTCCACGATTCTGACCTTCATAGGCCCCAATTCGCAGGCTGCGCAATGGTGGAACAACCACGTTTCCTATACCAGCATCTGGTATCAGCTCATCTTTGCACTGATGATCTTCGGGTTTACGTTCTTCTATACGTCCATCACCTTTAATCCCGTAGACATCTCCAAGAACCTGCAGCAGAACGGCGGCATGATCCCCGGCTTCCGCCAGGGCAAGGTCACAACGGACTATCTCTCCCGCGTGTCCAACCGCATCACGCTCTTCGGCGCCGTGTTCCTCGCACTGCTCGCGACGATCCCCACGCTGATGTC
>CAYFRC010000175.1:0-4373 GCA_964345325.1 uncultured Oscillospiraceae bacterium | reverse complement strand
CGAAGCGCCCCCGTTCGAGCGCCTTTTCCGTCATCGCGCCCATTTCGGTCTCGGGGTTGAGCTGCTCCGCAAGGTACGCCCCGCCGCGCGTGTGCGAAACGACCTGCGCGTCCGTAAGCTGCGCGAGAATCTGCGGCATATCGTGATAATAGGTGAAGCTGTTGCCGAGCATTAAAATGCGTATAAAAAGCGCCTCCTCTCCGTTTGCGTCCCATTATACGCGCGCGGAGGGGTTCCGTCAATACGGCTGTTGCGTGTGCGCCATATTTTGCGGACTTTTGCCGGGGTGCGCCTGTGCCCGATGCCTTTGTGTGATATAAATTGTAACTTTTTCTGTTCATATATTTCTGCAAACAAATTTACAAACCAGATGTATACTATGTAGGGAGTAAAAAAGATGAAGCGGCAAAACGAAAATACTGCCGCCGACGCGGAAAACGCAGCCTTTTCCGACTGTGGATTGGAGAACGGTCGAAAAATGGCGGCGCGTTCCTTCCGTTGGGTTGCGTAGAAACGGCATGCAAATCGGTAAAACATATATGAGGTGAATGTTGTGGTAGAATTCCGTCCAATCTCGATCGCCGACAAAGAGGAGATCGTAAAGCGCCTGCGGGCTGAAAACGCACGAAGCGCCGATTACAATTTCGGGAACCTGTTCATGTGGGATTCCTGGTATAATAAGCACGTTGCATTTGCGGGAGACAGGCTCATTATTGAGATGCGAAGCAGCAAATGCCAGATTCATGAATGCCCGTACTATCTCTTTCCCGCGGGATCAGGACCCCTTGCGCACGCAATCGACTGCATGAAGGAATATTCGGTTGAAAGGGGCTGCGATTTCGTCCTGCGGGGGATCACCGAGGAGCAGCGCGCGCTGTTGGAAAGCGAATTTCCCGGGCGCTTTGCATTCTCCGAAACGAGAGATTCTTTCGACTACATATACCTTGCGGAAAAGATATCCACCTTTGCGGGGCAAAAGTTTCACGGCAAAAGGAATTTCTGCAATCGTTTTCAGAAAAACTACAACTGGGATTTTGTCAAGTTGACGCCGGAGCTCATCCCCGGCTGCATGGAGCTGTTTGACAAATGGACCCAAAACATCGGCGAAGCTGCCGACGGCATGTCGGACGAATACAAAGCCATCACCAAAGGATTTGAAAATTGGGATGCGCTCGATCTCGAGGGCGGCGTGCTTCGGGTGGAAGGGGAGATCATCGGGTTTGCCGTGGGGGAGAGGGCATCGAGCGACACGTTCGACGTGCATTTTGAGAAGGCCTTAAACGAGTACTCCGGTGCGTACCCCATGGTCTGCCGCGAATTTGCAAGGCAGATCATGCGCGATCACCCGGATGTCGTCTACATCAACCGCGAAGACGATATGGGGCACGAGAACCTTCGCAAGGCGAAGATGGATTGCTACCCCGAGTATCTCCTGAAGAAGTATAAGGCAAGGGAGAATTGACCATGGAAACCCTTCGAGGCCGCATCTCGATCCGGCGCTCCTTGCCCGGCGACGAACGCGCCCTAAAAAAGCTGTGGCGGGAAGTGTTTGGGGATACGGACGAATTTATCGACGCCTTTTTCGGGGTGTTCTACGAGCCGGGGCTTGCGTGCGTCGCCCTTTGCGACGGGGCCGTCATCGCGGCGGGGTACTGCCTGACGGGAGTGCTTGCCCGAGGCAGGAAATGTTCGTATATCTATGCGATGGCAACGTATCCCGAGTATCGGGGGCAGGGGGCGGCGGAAAACATCGGTCGCAGGCTCATTCGCGATGCGTTTGCGGAAGGTGCGGATGTGGTTGCGACATTGCCGGCAACCGAGTCCCTGGTCGGCTGGTACGAAAGGAAACTGGGAATGGCGCCGACGTTTCGAAAAGGCCTGCCCGGCGCGGAGTTTCCCGAAAAATGGCACCGTTTCGCTGAAATGTTTGGCGGCGCGGACGGCGAAAACCCTGCGTATCTCTCCGCCGTCGCGGCACCGGGTGTCGACTTGGATGACCTGAACGGGTTCGGCTGGGAACTGACGTTTGAATAAAGCGCGGGGCGCGCGTCATCCCCTTTGGGTAGGAGTGAGATACGAGCGGGCGATGCAGGCAGTTTTCACCGGCTGCGATTATGCCATAAGCGCGCCTCGCCTGTTTTCTAAAGCCTCCAAAATCGGGCCATGTCGAAGCGGTCGATCACGAGAACCTTGCAAACGGCGAGGAGCATCGTTGCCAGATATTTGCGCTGTTCTTTTTTGGACAACTGCGGCTTCTTCTGCAAGGCGGAAATGATCGACCACAAAAGGCTTCCGATCAACAGAAGGTTCAAGGCGAATACGATGCCGCTTTGCACCATATAGCTTGTGACCGAACCGATATCCCCCGTGATGATTCCGATGGCCATGCGGAGTATGACGATCGCATAGTCTATAAAAATGGCCGCCATGATGCCGCATAGGAGAATATTCTGTTTGCGCAGGGGTGCGTGCCTGATTTCAGGCCCCTTGCGCTTTTTTCGTATTGTGCGGATTGCGGAACAAAGTCCGCCTCCGACAACGGAAACAAAACCGTATACCCCCGCAAGGAGGAACAACAGGCACAGGAACAGATCGCCGATGACTTCCGCAGTGTGAATCTCATAGTCAAAATATCCACCGTAGATGCGATCGCCCTCCTGCCACCACCAGCTCTTCAAATCTTCCTCGCCAAAACCGCCGACTCCCAAAGATCCGAGCAGGGACAGCGGCCCGTTTTTTATCGTTCTTGCGGAAGTGACAAAGCCCTGCGGGACGCTGCGGGGAATGGCGGCGAGTTCGGAATCGGTGAATTTCCCGAAGACGAGTTCGTACATATCGTAAGTATACACCTGCTCGTGGGCCTGATTCGTCATGACTACCATGCCGATTCCGGCAATCGGGTCAAACTGGAGCATGGTGGAACAGCCAAAGGTATTGCCGCCGTGCCCGATGGTTTCCACGCCGTACCGGCTTGCAAAAAAACCGTGGCGATTGTTCGCAACGTCGCTGCTGCCGTAAAAACTCGTCGGGGTATAAAGCTGCGCCAATGTTTCCTGTTTTTCAAACAGCGGGCAGGGCGTTTTTTCGTTTGGCGTAATTGCCTGCGCAAAGCGCAGCAGATCGCCGATCGTTCCGGCGGCGCTGCCGGCGGGATAAATCAAAATGTAGTACATCCCCTTGCCGGGAATTTTCGCGCCCTTGGGATCGTAGCATACCAATTGTTCCCGCTTTTGCTTTACCCATGCGCAATCCTGATAGGTCGCGCCGATGGAGGTGTGTTCCATCCCAAGCGGCTCAAAAATGTGTCTGTGCACATATTCCGCGTAGTCCGTTTCGCTGACGCGCTCCACGATGAGGGCGGCAAGGGCTGCACCCCAGTTCGAATATGCCGTTACATCACCCGGTTCGTAAATCTGCATCGGCTGGTGGCTGCGCAATGCTTCTTCCAAGGTGCCCACTGCATCCGCGTTCGGGGTCTGGATGAAATAGGTCTCCTGAAAGCCCGCCTGATGGTTCATGAGGTCGAGCATCGTAACAGGTGTATCGAAGGCGAGATTTTTCAGAAAACCATCGGGGAGATATGTGCGTATATCTTGCTGCAAATCGATCTTGCCCTGTTCCGCAAGCTGCATAACGCCAGTCCACAGGAGCAGTTTGGAAGTGGAACCCCAATCGTATACCGTATCCCCGTCCACGGGAACGCCGTTTTCCTTGTCGGAAAAGCCGAAGCCGTTTTGATATATCACACCGTTCCGATCGTAAATCGCAACGCTCATGCCGACGGTCGTCTCGCGGTGCGCCTCGACATAGCCTTCGATGGCGGTGGGAATATCCTGAATTGCTATTCCGGACGGCGCCGTGTTCGGAGCAAGCGCAGCCGCGCACACACCTTGGAATAGGAGTATCCCGATGAAAAGTAGGGCAATCCATTGCTTTTTTTGGTTCATGGCAGCTGCTCCTTTCAGACCTATACTACCAGTATAGGATTGTCCTTTCAGAGGGGTGTATGCTCCGCGTTAAATAAATGTAAGACAGACTCTTTTATTGAAAATGCGTATTTTTCATAATGGGCTTGTTTTCGTTGACAAACGGGATTGAATCGGGTATAATCGAAGTCGGTGAAACAGAAAACAGAAAGAGGCGAATTGCATGATGAAAAAGTCCGTGAACGCGTGGACAATCCCGGATGCGTTTTCGTTTGAAGAGTGCTTTGCCTGCACGAAAAAGGCGGGCTTTGAGGGCATCGAATTGAACGTGGACGCCCCCGGGCACCAGGCGCACAGCCTGACGATGGAAACCACGAAGGACGAACTTGCCCGAATCAAAGAACTCAGTGAGAAATACAGCGTCGCGGTGTCCGGCATCTCCACATC
>CAYFRC010000174.1:0-4373 GCA_964345325.1 uncultured Oscillospiraceae bacterium | reverse complement strand
CATCGGCTTTATCTTAATCGGCTGCTCGTATCTTTCGACCGGCGTTCTCATGAGCTCACTCACCGAGAACCAGCTGAGCGCCGCCGCGCTGACCTTTGCGGCGAACCTCATCCTCATGCTGCTTGAGATGATCGGGCCGAGCATCTCCCTGCCGTACATGTCCTGGCTTACGACCGCGATTTCGTGGCTGAGCCTGTACAAGAGGTACAATTCCTTCATGGCGGGATACATTTCCGTCGCGGGAATCCTCTATTACGTGTCCTTCTGCGGCATCATGTTGTTCCTCACGATCCGCGTGATCGACAAGAGAAGATGGAGTGAGGGCTGATAGCTATGAATAAGAATGTGAATGAACGAGCGAAAATCAATCCTGTCAAGAAGTTTTTCACGAGGCGCCAGTTCCGCTACGGCTGGTACGCCACGCTTTCCACGGTGCTGTTTGTAGCACTCGTACTCGCGCTGAACGTGGTAGTGCAATCTGCGGAGAACAAGTGGGCGCTCAAGATCGATGCGACCGGAAACGCGGTCACCGCGTTTTCCGATCAGACGTATGAAACCATCGCATCCGTCGAAGACGACGTGTACATCCATCTCGTCTACACGGCAAATTCCAATCGCGCCGAAAAGATGAACGTGGAGGAGATCGCCGCGAAGTATCAAGCGAGAAACGGCAAAATCCACGTCGATACCATCGATCCGAATACGGAGCCGACGCGCATTAACGCCTTTTTTGTAAAGACCAACACCGCATCCATCACCGAGGGCGCAATCATCGTCACCAATGCCGATGAGAGCCGCATCAAGGTGGTCGCCGCGAAGGATGTCTATTCCAAGGAGCTCGACTTCCGCACCTATTTGGCGACCCAGCAGGAGCGCTATATCGACGTGTTCAACGCGGAAGGGCAGCTCACCAGCGCGCTCATGTACGTAACCTCTTCCGACACCCCGCGCATCCTCTTCTTGGAGGGGCAGAACGAGGTCGCCTCCGCCTATTGCTCCACGCTCACCGGCAGCCTCACGAATGAGAACTACGACGTGGGCACGGTTACCCTCGGCAAGGGCGATATCGAGCTCGTCAGCGGCGATACGCTCGTGATCCTCATGCCGGAACTCGACCTCACCGATACCGAGTACGAGACGCTGCGCACCTTCGTGGAGGGCGGCGGGCGGATGCTCTACGTACACGACCCCAACATGTCCATTGATACAACGCCCAACTTCAAGCGCCTGCTCGACTATTTCGGCTTCGCGTTTGAGAGCGGCTATGTCGTGGAGGACGATGCTTCCACATCCAACTGGCTGAACCAGCGCTATTCCCTGCTGCCCAACAAGGACGCAGAGAGCGCAATCACATCCACCCTTGCGCAGAGCCGCCTCATCCTGCCGATGAGCGCCGCGTCGATCGCACAGCCCGATCCGCGGAGCGGATTCGTCTACACAAACCTTCTGACCACATCCGCCAAGGCGTATCTGAAGACGATGACGACCGGAAGCGACGCTTCGAACCTGCTCGTCAAGGAAGAAACGGATCAGACGGGTCCGTTCACGCTCGCGATGAGCCTTTTGAAGCAGGTAGACGTAAAGGATTCCTCCAAGGATATCCGCATGGTGGTGCTCGGATCGCCCTATCTCGTGGTGGATGCCATGATGAACTCCAGCAATAACCTGGACTTCGCCATGAATGCGATCGACTGGCTCGTGAACCGCGAGGTTTCCGCGTACGTCAGGAGCAAATCCCTGCTCTCCACGACGCTCGCCATCCCCGACAGCGGAACCGCACTCCTGCTGTTCATCGTCGTCGTGGTCGTGCTGCCGCTTGGAGCGTTCGCGTTCGGCGTCGTCACTTGGATCAAGAGGAGGAGACTGTAATGGAAGACAAGGCGCGCAGGCGCCCGAAACTGGAATCCTCCACGGAACTCAATGGCAAAAAGGGGCAGAAGAAAAAGGGCGTGAGTAAGCTCGTTGCGCTGCTCATCCTCGTTCTCGCGCTGGGAGCGCTCGCGGGACTCTATCTCGGAACGGACCTCTTCAAGCCCGACGCACCGACTGCGCCCGAGGACACATCCACCGGCGCAAAGGACACGCGCGTAGCCCTTTTAAGCGGCACCCCCGCCGACATCCATAAGTTAACCGTGACGAAAAAGGACGGAACGCGCTTTACCGCCGTAACCGAATCCGAAAACGGCGCGGCAAAGCCCGAAGAGGAAGCTGCCGTTGAACCTGCGGCGGAAACGCCGCCTGCGGAACCCGCCATGGAAGGCGAATCTGCCGGCGAGAGTGTACCCGCCCAAAACAGCATCATCCGCGAGGTCGCTCCGAGCCAAAAGTATTCCATTGAGGGCATGCCCTATTTCGAGACCGACCCCAATGTGATGTCAAGCATGTTTGGCTACTGCGCAATCCTGAACGCGCAGGACACCGTCGCGGACGGAAGCGCGAACCTTGCCGACTTCGGGCTGGATGCGCCCGAAATCACCGTGGACACCGAATGGATCGACGGTACGAAGCACCAACTCCGCTTCGGCGATCTCGCGCCGACGGAAAACCTCTACTATTTCCAGATCGATAGCGACCCAAATGTCTACGTGGTGTATACCTCCGTGTTCAAGGCGTTTAACCGCCCGCTCGAGGAGATGCACGTCACGAAATCCGTCACCACCGTGGACCCGATGCAGGTGCAGCGCCTTCTGATCGAGCAGGAGGGGAAGGACACCGTCGAAATCGGCTACGCCGATCCCGATGCGGACATCCTCACCGTGAACTCTCTGATGCTCTATCAGCCGATCGTCTACAACGCGAATTCCGAGCGCGTGCAGGCTATGTTCGACGGCCAGGCCGCCATCGCGCTTTCGGGCTACGCGGCGCACGTCTCCACGGACGAAGAACTTTCCGCATACGGGCTAAATCCCGCCAAAGCGCACATCCTCGTGCGCTCGAACGAAGTGGCGGACGAGAGCGGCAATAAGTCAGTAACGACGTTTGAGATTTGGCTCGGAAACGACAACGGCGGCAAGACCTATGCCCGCATCGACGATTCCGGAGACCTGTACTACGTCGATACAAACCTCCTCGGCTTTATGGGTAATGCGCGCATGATGTATCTGGTGGATCAGTTTACGAGCCTCGTGAACATCGTGAAGATCGACGCGCTGACCATCACCACGCCGGAGACGACGTATTCCCTGCACATCGAGCGCGAGCCGTATGTGGACGAGAGCGGCAAGGAAAAGTCCAACGACCTGTACTACTTCGACGGCGCACTCACGACGGAAGACCTGTTCAAGGATTTCTACCAAATCCTGATCGGGCGGCTGAGCGACAAGGCGTGCCCCGTGGACGGATACGACGGCAAAGTCGTCCTCTCTGTCACCTACGATGTCAACGTGGAGGGCATGGACGATTTTACGGTGGAGTATCTCGAATACGACAAGGATTACTACGCCGTGCGCCGCGACGGGCATACCTATTTCCTGATTCGCATTTCTTCCATCGACGAGCTGCTGACTGCCTGCGAGCAGTACAGAAACGGCGAGTCTGTAGGCAACGACTGATCGATTTTGCGCAGACGGGCAGTCCCTTCTTCGGGAGGGGCTGCTTTTTGCGGTGGAGGGAGATTTGTAATGGGAAAGAAGATTCTTGTGACGGGCTTTGACCCGTTCGGTGGAAGCGAAATCAACGCCGCGTGGGAGGCGGTGTCGCGCCTGCCGGATAAAATAGGGGATTTGGCAATCATCAAGGCGCAGATTCCGACCGTATTCGGCAAGGGCGCCGAAAGGGCGATTTTCCTCGCGGAGGAAAACGGCGCGGATGTCGTGCTATTGGTTGGGCAGGCGGGCGGCAGAAAGGAGATAACGCCCGAAGTCGTTGCAATCAACCTGCGCGACGCCGCGATTTGCGACAACGAGGGGAACAAACCTTACAACCAAAGAATAGTGGAAGAGGGCGACGCCGCGTATTTTGCGACGATTCCCGTGCACGAAATAGTGAATATTTTACAGAAAGAAGGCTATTCTGCGCGCCTAAGCTATTCTGCGGGCGCGTTTGTGTGCAACGATGCGTTCTATCTGCTCTCCAAACACTTTGCGGGCACGAAGACGCGTGTGGGCTTTATCCATATTCCCGCACTTCCCGAACAGGGCGAGCCGTCCCTTCCTGTGGAGAAGACTCTCGCCACCTTAACGCGCATTTTGGAATGCCTTGTTTGACAGGCGCGGCTAAAGGGCGTATAATACGCACATATTGAAATAAAGAAGGGCGACATATGCGGGAAAAGACAACAAAAGATTCGTATACAGAGCATGTGCAGATTCTCATGCCGGGGATGCTCAACGCCGACAACCGCCTGTTTGGCGGACAAATCATGCAGTGGATCG
>CAYFRC010000173.1:0-4384 GCA_964345325.1 uncultured Oscillospiraceae bacterium | reverse complement strand
TAAAACAGCCGATAACCCACCAAAGGTAGTATACCACACAGCGCGCGGCGTGTGCAGCCATTTTCCTGTAAAGTTCCCGTGTTTTAGAACCGGGCGCCGTATCGCACGAGATTGTCGCGGCTCGTCTTCATGCAGGCAATCGAGTCCGTCTCCACGGCATTGTCCTGTTCGACGAAGGCGAACTTGACGCCGATGTCGTCCGCTGCGCGCAAAATCTTCGGCCAGTTGAGGTTGCCCTCGCCCACGGGAACCATCGTCGTCATCGGATAGGCATTCACGCCCGACATGTCCTTGAAATGCACCACGTCCATGCGGCCCTTTACCTTGTAAATCCATTCGACGGGATCGGCGCCGCCCGCCTGAATCCAATAAGTGTCGATCTCAAACATCAAATACTTGGGCGCGTTGTCCATGAGGATTTCGAGCGCGGTTACGCCGTCAAACTTCTGCAATTCGAAGGCGTGGTTGTGGTAGAGGAAGTGCATGCCGTGGTCCGCAAGTTTCTCGGCGATCTTCTCCGCCTTTTTCGCGAACGCGACAAAGCCCTCCGCGCTGCTCCGGTATTCCTGCGGAAGACCGCCGACGCCCGGGTAGGCGCATTTCCAGAGCTTGTGGATGCGGATGATCTCGTCCAATTCGTTTTCGAACCGCTCAAAACCCATGTGCGTCGCGTCGCAGGAAATGCTTGCCTCGTCCAAGGCTTCGCGCACTTCCTCGGGGCGGATTTTCGCGCCGATGCCGGAGATCTGGCAGGTGTTGTAGCCGATCTCCTTGATCTTCTTCAGGGTGTCCCTGAGGCCTTCGATGTCCTGCGTGAAGTTGCGCACGGAGAACATCTGCGCGCCGACGGTGAAGTTGGTCATGGTACTTCATTCCTCCAATCTGTATTCCGATAAGCGCCATAGGGCGTTACGGCTTCCAATCCCTCAAAAAGGCTTCGTATTCGGCGAGGTTCTTTTTGAGGAGCGCGGGCGTATCCAAATGATACGGGCAGTGGTTCGCGCAGTGGCGGCAATGGATGCAGTTGTTAATGCGGTGCATCGCCTCCTGCCACTCGGGCGTGAGCCACTGCGCGGGCGGCGAGCGGTGCAGCAAGAGCGTCATGCGCGCGGCGTTGTTGATGGGGATGTTTGCGGGGCACGGCAGGCAATAGCCGCAGCCACGGCAGAAATCGCCCGCAAGCTGCTTCTTCTCCCGCTCGATGAAGGATTCCATTTCCTCATCCCAAGCGGGCGGAGAGCTTTCGCATTCCAGGAACTGCTCCAGTTCCTCCATGCGCTGAATGCCCCAGATAGGCAGCGCGTTTTCAAACCGCGCAAGGAAGGCGTAAGCCGCCTTCGCGTTCGTGATGAGCCCGCCCGAGAGCGCCTTCATGCAGATAAAGCCCACGTCGCGCTCGCAGCATTTGTTTACGAGCGCGATGTCCTCCTCCCCGCACAGGTAGCTGAACGGGAACTGCACGGTGTCGTACAGACCGCTTTCGACGGCCTCTATGCAGATGTCGCGGCTGTGGTTCGTGATGCCGATGAAGCGGATTTTCCCCTGTTTTTTCGCTTCGAGCATCGCCTCGTACAGCCCCGTGCCGTCGTTCGGCCTGGGGCAGAAGGAGGGATTGTGGAACTGATAGATGTCGATATAGGTTGTTTTGAGCAGAGACAGGCTCGTTTCAAGGTGCTTCCAAAAATCCGCTGTGTTTCGGCTGCCGGTCTTGGTGGCGATGACGATCTTGTCCCGCACATGGGACAGTGCAAGGCCGAGCTTTTCCTCGCTGTCGCTGTACGCCCTCGCGGTGTCGTAGAAATCGATGCCGCTTTCGTAGGCGTGCCGAAGGATTGCCACCGCATCGTCTTTCGTCCTGCGCTGCACGGGCAGCGCGCCGAAGCCGTTTTTGTTCACGACGAGGTTTGTGCGCCCGAGTCTTACCTTTGCCATATCTTCACTCTCCTTGTATGCCCGCGGCGAGCGCGAGCGCGGCGTAATCGCCGATGTGATCCCCCAGCATCGCCGGGACGATCTCGCACAGTGCATAGGAATCTTTCAGACACTCCGCCCGCAGCACCTCGCGCATTCCTTTTTCCAAAAGGTCGCCGCTGCGCGCGAAGATGGAGCCGAGGACGATCCTGTCGGGGTTTAAGAAATCGATCACGAGCGCGAGCCCCTGCCCGAGGCGCGTTGCGACGATCGAGAATACCTCAAGGGATGCTTTGTCGCCCTTTCGCGCGGCTTCCGCCACCGTCTTCGCGGAGATTTCCCCGTCCAGATACGCGCACGGAAGTCCGAGCTGGCGATACCGTTCGCCGACGGTCGCGGCGAGCTGCGCGATGCCGCCGCCCGAGCAGAAGCCCTCATACGAGCCCAGCTTTCCGTAGCCTGCGGGGCCGTGTTCCGCGATGCGCCAGTGCCCGAGTTCTCCCGCGTTTCCGAGCCTGCCGCGATAGAGCTTTCCGTCCAAAATCAGCCCCGCGCCGAAGCCCGTGCCGAAGGTGATGAACACCATATTGTCCGCGCCTTTACCCGCTCCCCATCTCCATTCGGCGCGCGCGCAGGCGTTCGCGTCGTTTTCCATGACGGCGGGGGCAGAAAGGCGCTGCGCTGCAAAATCGGTCATGGACCAGTCCGTCCAGCCGGGGAGATTGGGCGGGTTCATGAGCATGCCGCGCGCGGCGTCCATGGGGTTGCCTGCGGAAATGCCGATGCCCGAAATTTTTGCGCTTCCCGCCTGCGCGCGCGCCATGTCGCACATGCGCGTTGCAGCTTCCTGCTGCGAGACGGGCGTTTTGAATTCCTCCCTCGTCAGGAGTTTTATCGTTCCGTTTTCCTCGATACCTGTGGAGACGGCGCATTTGGTGCCGCCCACGTCAAAGCCCGCGAGTACCCGTTCCACCGGCGCTCCCTCCCCTCACACATCCCCAAAGAACGCGCTTTCGAGCATCGCGCACAGCGCGTGGTACAGCGGCAGGTGCATCTCCTGCACGCGATAGGTTTCCCTTTCCGGCACGGCGAGCAGCCTGTCCGCGATTTCGGCTAACTTTCCTCCGCCCTCGCCCGTCATGGCGAGGATATACGCGCCCTTCGCCTTTGCCGCGACGGCGGCAGTATATACGTTTTTCGCATTGCCCGATGTGGAAATGCCCAGCAGCACGTCCCCCTCTTTCGCAAAGGCAAACGCCTGCTGCGCATAAGCGCAAGATGCGTCCACGTCGTTGGCAAATGCGGTCGAAAGCCCCGCAAGATCGGAAAGGACGATGCACGGCAGCGCGCGCTGCAATTTTTGCGCGAGAATGCCGCCTTCCGCACCGTACGGCGCAAAAAGCGACGCCTCCGCATCCGTCAGGGGGCGTTTCAGAAGAAACCCCTTCATGAGTTCGCCCGCGATGTGCTGACAGTCGCACGCGGAGCCGCCGTTTCCGCACAAAAGGAGTTTGCCGCCGCGCGCAAAGCAGGAATACAGCGCCTGATAGGCATCCAAAATCGCGCCCCGCATGGGGACGAAGCGGGAATCGTCCCGCAAAAGCCGCTCCAAGTGCTCGATGGGTTGCATAGCCGCGCCTCCGCGTCCGCTTGTTTTCCACTATTATACACAAAACAAATGGCAAATGCAAGCGTTTTTTCGACTTTGATTTAACATACAATAAACGGACGCAGGGCTTGACAAACCGATTTTCATCGCGTATAATGCACACAATACATAAACCGATGACGCAGACGAGTATACGCTTTCCTTCCTTCAAAGAGAGTCGCCGGCGGTGGAATGGCGGCAGGGCAAGCAGCGTAGAATGGACTGTAGAGGGCGGCTCGAAAGCCTTGCGAGTAGAGACCGACGCGATTCCGGCGTTACCATGGAAGGGCGTATGATAGTACGCTGCTGAAACACATTGGGTGGTTGTCTTTGTTCCCTTTGGGGGACAAGGATTTTTTTATACCATAAATGCGATTACGAAAGGGGTAAGACACATGAAGGACGCAAGAGACGCAAGGATCCCGTACAAAATCTATTTGACGGAGAGGGAGATTCCGAAAGTATGGTACAACGTGCGCGCGGACATGAAAAATAAGCCCGCGCCCCTCCTGAATCCCGCGACGAGGGAACCCATGAAGGCGGAAGAGCTGAACGCGGTTTTCTGCAGCGAGCTGGTGAAGCAGGAACTGGACGACACCACGCCGTACATCCCGATTCCCAAGCCCATCCGCGATTTCTACAAGATGTACCGTCCCGCGCCGCTCATTCGCGCCTACTGTCTGGAGGAGAAATTGCAGACGCCCGCGAAGATCTACTACAAGTTCGAGGGCAACAACACCTCCGGCTCGCACAAGCTCAACAGCGCGATCGCGCAGGCGTATTACGCGAAGGAACAGGGCCTCAAGGGCGTCGTCACCGAGACGG
>CAYFRC010000172.1:1418-4400 GCA_964345325.1 uncultured Oscillospiraceae bacterium | reverse complement strand
TTAGAAAATAACATCACTCCTAACATAAACAAAGCAAATATTCTATATATATCTTTCATATTATCTCTTATTTAAAATATTCTTTTTTGTGCTGTTTACTACTATTGGAAAGAGTTTAAGTCCACTGGACGTAAAGCTCCAAACCATTTAATTATTTTTTCTCCTACTCCTTCTGCCTTAATATGTATAATGTAAGAGCCTCCAGAGATAGGTAATCCTTTATGATTTTTCAAATCCCAATCAACTGATGTTAGAGCTGTACCTGTTCCAGAAACTAAGTTTTTAGAAGGTCCACGTAGTTTTCTGATAACAGTACCGTCAACTGAATAGATGGTAATGTAGCAATCTGGAGGTAGATTACAAATTCTAACTAAGTTCTCTACTTGGTCTCCTTCATAAGTTGAAGCAGCAAAGTATGGATTTGGAACAACTGTTATTTGGTCTAAAGCACTTTTAGCTACCTCTGTATTTCCAACTGTTGTTGCTATATCTCTTGTTATTGAGAATTGATACATTGGATAGTTGTCATTTTGAGGTGATGCAGCTGCTCCATTTGCATTGTTGATATAGTTTTTCATATATTGTTGACGAACTCTTAAAGACACTTTTACATCTGTAGGAATTTCTGCCTTAGGGTCAGTGTTAAATGCTGTTGCTAATGGCATTCCAACCCACATTACAGAAGCAAATACTTCAGTAACATCTGTTAAGTTTGCATTACCATAGTCATTATAAGGTGTAGCATTGGATAATGTAAGAACATCTAACTTTCTAAGTTTATTATATGCCCATGTACCCATATCCATATTTCCAGAAGCATCCTTATCATAATATGATGGAGGGAAGACATCTCTCATATCTTTATTTGGTTCAAGTCCGTTTGGAGTGTATAGTTTAAATTGTGATGCTCCTAATATATAAATATAGTGCATACCTCCAAATACTACTCCACCACCATCACTTGTAGTAGAAGTTGGATTCCAAATCAAGTCTCTACCATTACCTGGTTGACCTACTCCTAATTGAGAGTTTTCACCAAACATCATATTAAGTCTTTGACCTGTTTCAAGGTTAATAGCATAACCTGGGAACCATCCCCATCCTTCTGTACCATCATTAAGAGGGTTTCCATTCTTATCTACTGAACCCATTTTCCTTATTTGGAAACGTTTTGCTTTTCCTTGAGTTTGTTCAGGGTCATGTCCCATTTCAATAACAGGACAACGTGTCCATTTTGTTTTATCACTTGTAAATACTATATCAACAGAACCTAAATTGTTCATATTATTAGAAGCTGTTGAGTAAACAAATGCAGGGTCTAATCTATATTTTGTTACTGAAGCTGGAGTAGGAGCAGTATTAAAATGATAATATGAAAATCCTGGGTGAGGAATAACTGTTCCCTCATAATTAGCATATAATGATGTTAATCTATAAGGAGCCCACCATCCACTTGCAAAGGTTTCATAATCTTGAGCCTTATCTATTGGGTGATTATATAAAACTGTATCCTTTCCAGAATTAATTACAGTCATTGTAGTGTAATAAAAGTCTTGAGATAGATAATCAAAAACACTTTCTGCGTCATCACTTGAAGAAAAACCTCTAATGACTGCTTCTGAAGAAACCTTACTTCCTGATCTAATCCAATTGGTTAGGTCACTTCCATCATTATCTGCAACTCCAAACAACCATGTTTTATTAGGATCTTTATGAACCACACTTGAATATAATGCTGTTGCTTCTCTAAAGTCTCCACCTAATACTCTTTTTTCCTTTGCATATGTATCAACTCCGATTCTTTGAGGAATTACTGTTGATAATGGATTAGTTAGTGAAATAGATATTCCTAATGGAAATATTATTTGTTCATTAATATCTCCTATTACTCTGTCTGATGTTATTGAGTATATATCTGTAGAAACACCATTGATTTTTTCTGTGTAAAGAGGAAGATTAGTATCAGCATTTTGAAGTTTCCATTTTGCATACATTAAATTAGTTGTTGTATCAGAAGGAATAATTTTAATAACAAATGTTCCTTGTCTAAGCTTAACTGGGTCAATAACTTTAATATTTAATGGCCCATAGTTTTTCTCATACTCCAAAAGTGGTGTTATAGATACTCCTTGAGGGTCTTCATTAGGTTTACCCATTATTTTTTCTAATGTTTCCTTCTTAAAGTTAATAACCATTCCACCATTTCCATGTCCTTCAATTCTTGTTATCTCAGGGCTATTACCATAAACAGATTGAACTAAAGTTCCATTTTGCTCTGGCTCTAACATATGAGGAATAGCTATTACAGGAGTGATACTTCTTCCGTATCCTGTTTTTCTACTTGCGAGATAAGTTGTTTTTTGTCCATCAAGTTTAGTTGGATCTTCTGGATTATATTGCTTGAAATTATTATATGCATAAGCAATAGCAACATAATAATATTTTTTATTATTTACAATAGTTTTATCATTAGTTGTTGCAAACATATCTTCAGTTATTCTAAATGAATGCTGAATTCCGTTATTTAAACCATCAACCATTACTTTTGGCACCAAACCTCCTATATTTTCATCTTTAGTGTAATTAATCAATTTTGCAATTGGAGCATCATTTTGTTTATGGTCAAAATTTCTAATATCACATTGTGCAACTAATCTTGATTTATCTTCATTATAAATATCAGCAACAGAAACTGTCCTGTCTTTTAATTGGAAGATTTGATATCCTTCAAATCTATAGTATTGGTCATATACATCAGTAGAAGTAATAGAATCTCTATAGGTAACTTGAAGGTTTCCTTGTGCATCATACCAAGAAGTATCTGGAACTTGAATAATATTATCATATTTGATTGGAATAGAAACATCTATCTTTGAATATGATTCATTAATATTATTGGAAGATGGTGAATCGTTTGTTAAGAATAATATAAGCTCTCTATTTAACTCCTTAATAGTTAAGTCTGGAGCATCTGGTCCTTCT
>CAYFRC010000172.1:0-1408 GCA_964345325.1 uncultured Oscillospiraceae bacterium | reverse complement strand
ATAAGTTAAAGCAATTATCAAATAATGCTTGACATTTATCATCAATTTGACGTAAAAGAGTTACAGAAGCGTAAGGTCCACCTGTTGTTGCTTGAGCAAATGGAATTCCCACTGTAATATAATTTATTGCACCAGGTTTTAATTCAAAAGGTCCTGCAGATTGCATAAAACGTCTATCTCCCGCAGAGTTATTTGAAGACTCTTCTGTCCAACCTCTTGTGTCAGGAACTGTAGGAATAACACCTTTTGTTCCCCAATTCCATGGATCAGTATTTCCAGGGAACATGAAATCACATTCTATTCCGCCAGCAATAGTTCCATCTCCTCCAAATGTCATTTTAACACCTGTTTTCCACATTCCTCTTAAATAGTTATAATAGTCAGTCGCTTTGTCTGGTTCTCCCTTTGTTGTGTGTCCACTATTTTCATAATAAACAAATCTTCTCATTCCAAAACGCTCATCATCAATAATACCATTACCAAAATTAACTCCATTGATATTAGCTCCATTAGTTATTTTATCATTAACATTATACCAATAATCAATAAAATCTTCTGCATTAGCAGTTATTAATAATGTATCATAGTCTCCTGGAATTGGTTGTCCATTAGCGTCTTTCTTAAGATATTTATTTAATTTTTCTGGTTCTTTACCCAAAACTAAATCAATATATACCTTAGGGTTATCCAATCCATCTGGGTCTAAATATGGACCTTGGAAAAAGTCTATTCCAATAGCTGGAGGGTTTCCAGCATAAGATCCTGTACCAGGACCATCTGTTGCTTTTCCATTATAACAATATCCCAATCCTCTTTTAACATCACAGCCAACAAAGTCGTCATGTGCATATCCTAAATCTGGGTCAACCCATTGACTAAAATATGTGTTTTGAAGAGTAAAAGTAGAACGGTTAATTATTTCATAAGAATAGAAGGTCATGTTATTTATTTCGTCATTCATACTGAATGCAAATGCTTGAGCACGAATTTCTAATCCAATTGGATTTTGAGATTTTGATTCTGTGTGAGCATTACCTTTATCGTTGAAAACCCACCAAAGAGTTTCATCTCCCTTAAGTACTTGGTCTACCAAAATACCTCCATGTACTGGTTCACCTCCTGTTCCAAGCACATCTTCCATTGTTCTAACTGGATCATATCTTTGACCGCTTTGTTTTGCAACAACAGGACAAAGATCTCCATTAAAATCATAATAAGGATAATCTCCTTTTGAATAATTATATTCACCATCTCCATCTACATCCCTAAATGGAGCTAAATATTTTGATTGCTTTAACTCCCCGTAATTTTCTGGATGAGCAGGCCATGTTTTTATAGCTTCTGTTATTAAACTTTGGTCTGTTGGACCTCCAATAATCTGCCCTTGTGCATTCTTAGGACATGCAGA
>CAYFRC010000171.1:3253-4417 GCA_964345325.1 uncultured Oscillospiraceae bacterium | reverse complement strand
GAGGTACCCCCGATGAAGAGACTGTTCGCACTTCTCCTCGCCGCCATGCTCGTCCTCTCGATGGGTGTCGCCGTCTCCGCCGAGACGCTTCCCGGCGACGGCATCACCATCGGCATCGTCTACAAGCAGTCCGGCAACGCCTACTTCCAGGCGGGCGTCGAGGGCTTCCAGAAAGCCGCGGATGAGCTTGGCTGCTCCATTCTGCACGACGGCCCCGAGGACAGCTCCAACGACGGCCAGGAGCGCATCATCCGCAACTACATCGACCAGGGCGTGGACGTCCTCGCGATCTCCGCGAACGACGCCGCGGGTCTTGTGGATGTCTGCAAGGAAGCCAAGGAAAAGGGCATCGTCGTCCTGAGCTGGGACGCGAAGGTCGACGCGGAGGGCCGCGATCTGGACATCCAGCCCGCCAGCGCGAAGAAGATCGGCCTGCAGCAGCTCGAGAGCATCGCCGAATCCATTGGCTACGAGGGCCAGCTCGGCATCGTGTCCGCAGGCGCGACCGCTCCCAACCAGAACCTGTGGATTTCCTACATCGAGGAAGCGCTCGCCAACGACGAAGCCTATGCCAACATCGAATACGTCGGCGTGGTCTACGGCGATGACGACTACACCAAGTCCTACGACGTAACCAAGGCGCTCATCGACAAGTACCCGGACATCAAGGGGCTCATCGTTCCGACCACCAACGGCGCGCCCGCCGTCGCGAAGTGCATCATGGACGAAGGCAAGGTAGGCCAGATTAAGATGACCGGCCTCACCCTCGCTACCGACATGGCGGAATACATCAAGGCTGGCATCGCGGACGCGACCTTCCTGTGGAACCCCATCGAGCTGGGGTATGTCTCTGCCTATGTCGGCGTCGCCATGGTAAACGGCGAGTTTGACGCATCCGTCGGCGCGACCATCGAGGTGCCCGGCTTCGAGGGGCTCGAAGTCATCGAATCTGACGACGGCGGGAACATCCTCTACCTCAACAAGCTCAACGCCTTCACGGCAGAAACCGTGGACGCCTGGATCGGCATCCTGTAAGGATTTCTACGCAAAGACCGCCCCGTTTCGCGCAAAACGGGGCGGTCTTTCCCATGATTTTCAGTATCGGCCGTTCGAGTATCCTTTTCTTTGAAATGCCGCGATCCAGGCCCTGATTTTTTTGAAGAA
>CAYFRC010000171.1:0-3195 GCA_964345325.1 uncultured Oscillospiraceae bacterium | reverse complement strand
GCCGGATTTGTTGAGGTCGATCGCGGGGAAAATGCGCTTTTCGCTCAACGAGCGGTCGAGGTGGATCTCCATATTGCCCGTGCCCTTGAATTCCTCGTAGATGATCTCGTCCATGCGGCTGCCCGTGTCCACCAAGGCGGTCGCGATGATGGTGAGGCTCCCGCCGTTTTCGGTGTTTCGGGCGGCGCCAAGAAAATACTTCGGCTTGTGCAGGCTCCCGACGTCCAGGCCGCCCGAAAGCGTCCTGCCAGTCGGCGGCACGGTGAGGTTGTACGCACGCGCGAGCCGCGTGATGGAATCGAGCAGGATCACAACGTCCTTCCCCGCCTCGACGAGCCGCTTCGCCTTATCCAGCGTCGTCTCGGCGACGCGAACGTGGTTTTCCGGCACCTCGTCAAACGTCGAGTGGAACACCTGCGCCTTGGTCGTGCGCACGATGTCGGTCACTTCCTCGGGGCGCTCGTCGATGAGCAGGATATAGACCGTCACCTCGGGGTAGTTTTTGGAAATCGCGTTTGCGATCTTCTTGAGCAGCACCGTCTTTCCCGCCTTGGGCTGCGCGACGATGAGCCCGCGCTGCCCCTTGCCGATGGGCGAAACGATGTCGATCACGCGCAGCGCAAGGTCGGCGTTTTCTCCCGCGCCCTCGAGGCGCAGCCGCTCCATAGGATAGAGCGGCTTGAGCTCGTCAAACGGCACGCGGCGGCGATTTTCCTCCAGCGTCAGGTCGTTAATCGTCGCGATGCGCACCAGCGCGGAGCCCCGATCGCCCTCCCGCCCGGGGCGCGTCTTGCCGTATATGACATCTCCGTTGCGCAGGTTGAATCGGCGAATCTGCACGGCGGATACGTAGATGTCGTGTCCGTCCGAGCGCAAAAAGCCGTACCCCTCCGGGTGAATGTCGAGTACGCCGCCGTCGTCGTCCAGGTTCTTCCACGGGGAGGTGTCCTGCTGCGACGCTTCGTCTGCGTCCTCGCTCTCCATTCTTCGCGGCGCGGACGGTTTGAACGGGTATTGCGGCGCGATTTCTTCCGTATCGGGCTGCGCTTCCGCCTGCGTTTCCGCCGCTTGGGGCACGATCACCGCATTCGGCATTTCCGGCTCGTTTTTTTTGATATCAGGCACAGGCTGCGCCTCTGCCGCTTTTTCTGGCAGCGATGCGTCTGCCTTTTTAGGCCTTCCGACGCGCCGCGGCTTGGCCTCGGGCGGCGCTTGTTCAGGCTTCGTCATTTCGGACTTTAAGACGTCTAACAGGCGCGAAATCCGCTCGTCCTCGATGGGCTTTTGCGCGGACGCAGCTGCGCCGTCCACCTCAAACGCCATGGGGCGCGGAGAAGCCTCTCCCTCCCCTGCCGCCGCCTTCGGTTTCCTCCCGCGCTTTTTCGGGGCGGGTTTTTCTTCCGCTTCCTTGACAGCGACGTGTTCCGCAGGCGCATCCGTATTTTCGGACGGCTCCGCGCGCAAAATCTCCTCGATCAGCCGCGTCTTCGTGATGCCGAGGGGGATGGCTATGCCCTGCCTGTCCGCATATTTTCGCAGCTGCGCCACATTCCATTTCATCAGCGTTTGATAGTCCATGGTATTCCTCCGTCCGATTTTTGGCCGCACAAATCCCTTAAAACTGTACAAATCCGTGCAAAAACCTCTCGCCGGCGCGCAACGCTGCGCAGAACGAGATCGACAAAGCGAAATGCTTCCTTTCGCATTGTAAAAATCACATCGTTTGCGGCCTGTAATGCATATTGTTCGTGCTATATGGGAATGAATCGATATATTTCCAAATGTCGCCCCGATTTTCGACAGCTTCGCGGGATGCATCGGGCGCGCCATCCTCAAAAAACGTACAAATCCGTGAATTGCAGCCTCTTTCAAAAACGTGGAGCGCGATGCCGCGCACATTTCCCAATGATACCAAAGAAGAAATTCATTTATAAAAGAAGCACAGACTCCTCCCCGCCCCTCGGGGAAGGAGTCTGCAACGGATAAATTAGTACTTGCGCTTACGGGCGGCTTCCGCCTTCTTCTTGCGCTTTACGCTGGGTTTCTCATAGTGTTCCCTTTTTCTTGCCTCGGCAAGAATGCCCGCGCGAGCCGTGGCGCGCTTAAACCTGCGCAGCGCGCTTTCCAAAGATTCGTTTTCCTTAACGCGGATTTCAGACATCGTGTTTCCCTCCCCTCACAAATGCTGGCATACGCCATGTAGCATGGGGTTCGCTACTTCATCTATATTATACAGCATATGGCGCAGCGCCGTCAAGGTATAAACGGAATTTTCACATTTACCGCCACAGAAAATCATGCCATGTGGTCGGAGAGCTGCTCGCCGCCCAGAATGTGCATATGGAAATGGAATACCGTCTGCCCCGCTGCCTTGCCCGTGTTCATGACGATGCGGTAGCCGTCCATGCCGAGATCCTGTGCGATCTTCTTCGCCGTTTTGATCATGTGTTCGAGCGTTCCCGGGTATTTCTCCGCGCAGTCCGCGGCGTTTTCCGCGTGCGATTTCGGCACGATCAGGATGTGCGTCTTCGCCTGCGGGTTCATGTCGTGAAACGCCGCGACGCGTTCATCCTGATATACCATATTCGTGGGGATCTCGCCGTTTGCGATCTTGCAGAAAATGCAGTCCATGGTATCAATCCTCCCTTTCGAGTATCGTTCCAAATGCGCACGTCCCTTCGCGCGAATCGAGGCGCACCCTGTAGATGCCGCCCTGCTCCGCGCCTACGACGCGCACCTTCACATACTGCCCGCTGTAGCCTTCCATGCAGCCGCCCTCGGCGGACGTTTCGATCAGCACCTGCTGCTCCGTACCGATCAACCTTTGGACGAATTGTTCCTCGAGCTTGTTCCCGAGGGCGATCAATTCCCGCGCGCGCGCCTGCTTCACCGCCTCGGGCAGGTGGTTTTGCATTCTGTCCGCCGCCGTGCCCGTGCGCCTCGAATACGGGAACACGTGGATGCGGGAGAAATTCGCCCTTTCGACAAAGGCGTATGTCTCCGCCGCCTCTTCCTCCGTCTCTCCGGGAAAGCCCGTTAAAACGTCCGTAGTCGCGGCGCAGTCCGGAAACGCGCCGCGCAGGATGTCCAGAGACGCCAAATACTCCTCGGGCGTATACCGCCTGAGCATGCGCTTTAGTTCCGTTTTCGAGCCGCTCTGCAGCGAAAGGTGAAACTGCGGCATGACCTTGCCCG
>CAYFRC010000170.1:3121-4449 GCA_964345325.1 uncultured Oscillospiraceae bacterium | reverse complement strand
CTGACTGGAGGGCTGGGACCGACCTCGCCTTCACGCACGAGATACGCGACAAGAACACGTTCACCGCCGCGGGCTGTGATGGGGTGACGCTCGAGAATGTCAGAATTCTGCACGGCGCGGCGTTGGGCTTTGTCGGAATGCACTCGCGCGACCTTATATTCAGACACTTCGATATGTACAGGGACGAGGCGCATCCGCAATATGTCACGAACAACGCGGACTCGATACACACCTTCGGCTGCTATGGTAAGATTCTGATCGAGGACTGTCGGATGGATTCCATGCTCGACGACTCTCTGAACGTACACGGCAACTTCACGGTGGCTGAGAGAATCGGCGGTGATATGATCCTGGCGCGCTCACCGGGCAAAGGCATGACGAACCGGATGAAAAATTATCTGTCCGGCACGAGGATCGGGGTTTTCAATGGTCAGACGATTGAGGAAAAGCTGACGCTGACCGTAAAAACCTGTGAGCCTTACCCGGACGACGAGCGCGTGTTCAGGATAACCACGGAGGAGGACGCGTCAGGCGTCAATGCCGGAGACCTCATCGAGAACCTGAGCGGAAACGCCGACGTCACTGTCAGAAACTGCGAGTTTGGCAGATTCCGCGGAACAATGCGGATACAGACGCGCGGGAAGGTGCTGATCGAGAACTGCTCGTTCGCGAACAGCGGCGACAGCGTGATCTTCACCGGAGACTCGGTTTACTGGTATGAGTCCGGACCGGTCAGAGACGTGACGCTGAGAAACTGCCGGTTCGGCGGAGCGGTGAACGCCTGCCCGGAGGTCAGGGTGACAGAGAAGGCGCCGTATTATCATGACGGTATAAAGATTGAAAACTGTCATTTTGCGACGGACATCATCTTCAGGGGGCTTCAGACGGACAGGACGCGGTTTGTCGGAAACACGTGCGGGAGCGGAAAAATCCCGACTGTTGCGCTGAGAGGCTGCGGAATATGCGAAGCCGACTGCGCTGTTGTCAGAGAATGAAATGAGAGGAACGGAAATGCTTCACGGAAAGAAACTTGTCGGTCAGAACACACCGAAAAACTCCGGTGAGATCGAAAACTCGCGCTTCGGTATCGGTCTTGAGAAGATCGACAGATATCTGTACGACCCGGCGCCGGTTTACGACCCGCTGGCGGAGACCGGCGTCAAATATGTCAGGATACAGTCCGGCTGGATGCGCACAGAAAAAGAGAAGGGCGTATACGACTGGAAATGGATAGACGATATAGTCGACAATCTCGTATCGCGCGGGATGGAGCCGTGGATATGCCTCTGCTACGGTAATCCGGTCTGGTCGGAGAAAGAGGTGAATGT
>CAYFRC010000170.1:621-3111 GCA_964345325.1 uncultured Oscillospiraceae bacterium | reverse complement strand
ACCGCCGATTTTCAGTGAGGAGGAAGCGGCGGCGTGGGACAGATACGTGTCGGAATGCGTCAGAAGATACCGCGGAAAGGTCAGAATGTACGAGATATGGAATGAGCCCGACGGTCAGCACTGCTGGCGTCACGGTGTCAGCGCGTCCGAGTACGGAAAGTTCGCGAAGCGCACATCCGCGGCGATACGCGCGGCGGATCCGGAGGCGAAGGTGCTCGCCGGTTCGTTCTTCTCGTCCGGCTCGACGACATATCTGTATGATTTCCTGAAGGAGCTCACGCCGGGCGACATTGATTTCATCACGTACCATCAGTATCGTTATCGTGTAGAGCACGGCATTGAGGAGTTCGCGCGCGGGATACGGAAGATGCTCGACGCGTTCGACCCGCGGGTCGGTATGATACAGGGCGAGACCGGGACGCAGTCGTCATTTTCGCGGAACGGCGCGCTCTGCGGTTCTGAGTGGACAGAAAGAAAACAGGCGAAATTCCTGACAAGGAAGCTGCTCATTGATCTGAAGACAGAGGTTGAATTCACGAGCTGGTTCACGGCGGTCGATATCTTCGAGAATATAATCAATGAGAACGGAACCGTGAACAAGGATTATTACGGCTTTTTCGGCGTGCTCGGAGAGAAGTTCGCGCCGGACGGCACTCCCCTCGGAGAATATGAGCCAAAACTCTCGTACACGGCGCTCAGAACGATCTGCGCGGCTCTTTCCGGAGCCGAAAAGACAGAGCTCGCCGCATTCTTCGAGAATAGCTGGACACCGCTGTTCGGGAGAAGCGATGAGGATCCTTATGATCCCGCGAGCCGGATTATCTGGCAGGGCTTTGAGAAAAACGGCGCGAAGGCGCTCGTATACTGGAAGGCGGCTGACGTCATGACCGAGGAGTTTCTGTCGACAGTGTCGCTGAGATGCTTTGGGCTTCCGGGAGAGATACGACTTACCGATCTCATGACCGGAGAGGTGTGGGCGCTTGACGGGATGATCACCGGGGAGGACGGGGAAATTATACTTTCGCATATTCCGGTAACTGATTACCCGCTGATGCTGACTTTCGGAAATTTCGCCGAGGTGACGACTGATGCTGGTGTGCCGCTGTCCTGACAGAAGAAACCGCACCGGGGAAATCGTCGAGGCGCTGCGGACGGCTCCGGATGGCTCTGTTATCCGTTTTGAGCCGGGAATATACGATTTTTTCGCGGATGACGCTTTCAGCGGCTATTTCTGCCCGTCCTGCAACAAGAGCAGTGACAAAAAGGTGATTTTCCCTGTACTCCGGAAGAAGAATATTACGCTCGACGGCGGCGGCGCGGAGTTCATATTTCATGACCGCGTATTCCCGTTCGTCGTTCAGGATTCGGTCGGGGTCACGCTTGAGAATTTTTCGGTTGATTTCTCGTTCCCGCGCTGTGTCATCTGCGATGTTCAGACTGTCGGGGAGGATGGGATATGCCTTTCGATCGACCGCGCGAAATACGATTATCGGACAAATGAAGAAGGTAATCTGCTGATACGCGCGGGAAATGACGAGTTTTCCACCTGCGAGCGCAGATTCTTCCTGAAACAGGGGACGCGCGGAAACACGGACTGCTGTTATCTCAGCGCCGGAGAAATATTCTACGATAATGACAGTCTTCCGGCGGAAGTGTTTTACTGCCGTGCCGAGGAGACGGACGGCGGAGTGTTTCTTCGCCGTGACGGCAGGAGCGGCTTCAGTCCCCGGTTCACCGCTGGCGCTGAATTGCTGCTGAGCTATGACGAGCAGAGGGACAACGACGTGTTTTTCTTCGACAGGTCGGAGAATATAACCGTCCGGAATGTCAGTATCCACAGCGGCGCCGGGATGGGATTCGTCGGTCAGTGCTGCCGTGATCTCACTCTTGAGAGCTGTGTGATATCCCCGCGCTCGGAGGGCTTTTCAACGACCGCGGACGGAATACTGCTGACGAATTTCTCGGGGCGGGTCAGGATAGAGAACTGCGTTGTCAGAAACACTATGGACGACGCGGTCAGCGTTCATGGGTATTATACGACTGTGGAGCGCATAACCGCTCCGCGAAAGGCGATCCTGCGGATGCGTCACAAGTCACAGAGCTTCATGAACCCTTACTGTCCCGGCGACAAACTCGTTGTCACGGACGGGAAGAGCATGAACGAAAAGGACGCGATAACCCTGAAAAGCGCCCGGTATGAAAACGACCCGTATCTCATATACGCGGATTTTAACGAGGACATACGCGGGAGACTGAGACCGGGCGACCTTATAGAGGATCCGGAACGGACGCCGGAAACGCTTATCACCGGGTGTCTCTTCGAGAACGCGTGCGCGGTGAGGCTCGGAAGCGCCGGGAAGACTGTTTTTGAGAACAACCGGATGCTGAACTGTTCCGGACTGTTCGTTAATGACATAATGAGCTGGTGGTACGCGTCCGGACCGACAAAGGACGTGACGATACGCGGGAATGTTTTTGACGGATGCGGGG
>CAYFRC010000170.1:0-611 GCA_964345325.1 uncultured Oscillospiraceae bacterium | reverse complement strand
GGATAAGCGCTTTTGTCGACAGGGGAATGCCGTGTGAAGTCCGGCACAGACTCATCCGGAGCACAGACAACGAGTTTAAGAACGGCGCCGCGATATCCGTAAGAAATACCGAAAAGCTGGTTTTGTCCGGCAACAGTACAGACAAAGCGGAACTGCCGGTCGTGACAGACGGTAAAGTGACCGTCATGGAGGAGTAGCATATGAGTCAGCTTCTTATGAGATGGATACCTGAGGAGCTTCCGGAGCCGGAGCTGCCGGAGGGCTTTGCCTTTCACCGCTTCAGGCGCGGCGGAGATGAAGTATTTACTGAAGACGAGTTCAGAAAACAATGGATATGTATGCGCGACGCGTCCTTCGGGGAGACGATGGTAAAGTGGTATCACACCGTATACGACGATCCGCGGGTGCCGGATGACGGGTTCTTTCTGGTTATCGCCCCGGATAGGAGAATGGCGTCGAGCGCCTGCGTGCAGTACGGTGAGCATACGCCGGATTCCGCGACAGTTCACGCGGTCTGTACCGATGAAAAATACCGGGGCATGGGGCTTGGGAGGGCGAACATGATCGCTCTCATGCGTCATGTCCATGAAAAAGGCTTCCCGGAGCTGTGG
>CAYFRC010000169.1:0-4520 GCA_964345325.1 uncultured Oscillospiraceae bacterium | reverse complement strand
CCCACTCTCTCGCCCTTTTGTATAGGGGGTAGAATGAGAATAGTATGAGATGCGGTTCATTTGTAGTATTCCTCTTGTTGCAAGTGAAGCGCATCGTCAAGAGTTCCCCCTGCGTCAAGGCGCCGGACGATGTGTTTTTCGACCTCAAAAAGGGCGAGATCCACGCGATCGTAGGCAAAAACAGCGCCGGCAAATCGACCTTTATCAAGGTATTGACGGGCGTGCACCAGCCCGACGGTGGCGAAATCATCTTGAACGGGCGGCGCATCGGGACGACTGGTCCCACCTTCCCGAAAAGTACGGCATCGCTGCGATCTACCAACATGCCGTGTTTTACCGATTTTGGGCAACAAAATCGAAACTATCGCCTGCTTTCAACCCGGCACCGGTGTCTTACCGGTCCTGCGCGGTCATGTACTTTGATGCATTTATCCCCCGTATATCAAAGCATTCCAAATATAAATTCTTCCCGACCAAATAAACGCAGGCGTCCCCCCTTCCGAAGGGAGTTTGTATACCATGTTCGATGCAGCACCTTTTCAAGGCATCCCTGCGCTTACTTTGGTAACCGACTTCTTTGGAAGCGTACACGCTACCCGTTTCGACAAAAGTGCACAGGTTTTTTCTTGACATTCCTGTCGCTCCATGTATAATAAGGGATAGCTTTCATTTCAAATGGCTCGAAGCAAGGAATGTGGGGCTTATTGCGCGGATCGGCAGCAGTTTCAGCGCACAAAAAGGATCGCGCCTGCCGATCGAGGTCGTTTCCCCATTTTCCTGCAAAAACGCGATTCGAGGTGTATTTATGAGCAACTCCCATAAAAAAAATAAGGTGCTGGCTAACTCCATGATGTACACAGCATCCTCGGTGCTCTCCAAAGCCGTATCGTTCATCATGATGCCCATCTACACGAACTACATCACCCCCGACCAGTACGGCATTTTCCGCGTTATCAACAACTTCATCAGCGTCGCGACCTATATTGTGGGGCTGTCGCTGTATTCCGCGCTCGTTCGCTTCACGTCGCAATATAAGGGCGAACCGGAAAAACAGCGGAAGCTGTACGGCTCGATTATAACCTTCGTAAGCATCATGGGTATCATCGCGATCGCGGCGTGCTTCCTGCTGCGCGACGTGCTGGAAAAACTGATTTTCGAGGGCATTCCGTTTTTTCCATACGTGCTCGTGGGGCTTATTGCGCTATTCTTTCGCTGCCAGGCGAACATCCATACCCACCTTCTGCAGGGCAGACAGGAGGGCAAGCACCTTCTGATCGTCCATGCTGCAGGGTGCGTCCTCACGGTCGTCATCAACCTCGTACTGCTGTTTGGGTTCAAGCTCGAGGGGTTGAGCATCATCCTCTCCCTGCTGCTCGTCGACATGATGTATATGATCGTCATGATCGTGGAGCTCAAGCGGAGCAATCTCATCGAAATCGGAATCGATATGCCGATCCTTCGGGAGGCACTTCGCTATTCCGTGCCGCTCGTGCCGCATCAGCTTTCCACCAACATCGCAACCCTGGTATCCACAGTTATCCTAAAGGACAAGCATTCGCTGTCGACCGTAGGCCTGTACAACATCGCGACCAGCTTCTCCATCGCGATCGACGAGGTGCAGAGCGTGGTCAACCGCGCGTTCATGCCCTGGTTCTTTGAGACGATGGATAGCGACGTCGACGCAAAAAAGACGTTCGGCAGCTTTACATCGGGCATGCTAAGGTTTTATAGCATCATATACCTCGGCGTCGGGCTTTTCGCGCAGGAATTCGTGCTGATCTTTACAGCACATAGCTACGCCCTCGCATGGACGCCCGTCCCGATCCTCGTAGCGGCGTACTCCGTCAAAAGCATGTATTATTTTTATACGGACGTGCTTCTGTATTACAAAGATCCGTCCAAAAAGCTGTTCATCGCGACGGTCACAGGGAGCCTGCTCGACATCCTTTTGTCCGCGTGGCTCGCCGATTCCCTGGGTATGTACGGCATCGCGATTGCGTTTTTGGTCGCGAAAATCGTCGTGCAGGCAATCGTCTATATCATCGCAAAGCCCTACGCAGCAAATGTCGGATTCAAGTATTGGGAGATGGTCAAGATCGTCGGAACCTCGCTCTTGTTCATGGTAGTGGGTCTTATCTTCAGTTATGCACGCCTGCAGCAGGAGCTGAACCTTCTGAATTTCCTGTATAAACTGCTCATCTTCGCACTGTATCTCTTTCTCCTGTACAGGAGCAACCCCAAAGCGGCAAAAAACATACTTCACATGATCAAAAAGAAGCTTGTCAAGGCAAAAGAATAGCCGAAAGGGAATGGTACCATGTTGTATTTCGCGGACAGTTGCAATGCACAGGACGTTTCGCGTCTGCTGGAGAAATTCCCCATCGACGGCGTGACGACGAATCCGTCCATCGTCGCGCGCGAAAAGGGCGATTTGAGCGACCTGCTCGCCGACCTTCGGGAGGCGATCGGCCCCGAAATGCCGCTGTTTGTGCAGACCATGCAGGAAAAATGGCAGGACATGGTGGGCGAAGCATATGCGATTCACGATTATGTGGGCGAAAAGTTCGTCGTGAAATTGCCCGCGACACAAGACGGTCTGCGGGCGACGCGCGAATTGAAACAAAGGGGCATGGAAGTGGCGGTCACGGCTGTATTCAGCCCGCAGCAGGCGCTGCTCGCGGCAAAATGCGGCGCGGACTATGTCGCGCCGTATATCAACACATTGGACGACATCGCCTCCGAGGGCGCGCACACCCTCGCCCGTATGAAAGCGCTCCTGCGCGAGGACTACCCCGCGACAAAGCTCCTCGCGGCGAGCTTCCGCAACGTCGAGCAAGTGACGCGGGCGTGTGAATGCGGCGCGGACGCGGTCACGCTGCCCGTTGCGTTTTACGAAAAGCTCCTGTGGCACCCGCTTACGGACGCGGCACTTGCGAAATTCCGCGAGGATTGGGCGGACGCGTACGGCGACGACATGCCGATCGATCTGCTGCCGCGCTAAGATTATTCCAACAGACCCAGCCGTTTACAGTGAAACAGGTATTGTTGAACGATGCCCGCCTCCTCCCCCAAGAGGGCGCGGGCTTTTTCGCGCATTTTGGGAAGGCTCTTTTCTTCTATCCCGAGCCACTCCTGCGAAAGACGCTTTACCCACACGTCCACGGGATAGGCACAGGCGTGTCGGCAGCCGAAGAGCAATATGCAGTCGGCGACCTTGTCGCCCACGCCGGAGAGGGTTTTGAGCATGGCGTGCGCCTTTTCATAGGGTATATCGCGCAAATCGTTCAACGGGAAGCCCTCCGCGACCGCCCGCGCCGTCTTGACGAGATACGGCGCGCGGTAGCCGACACCCAGCGCGCGCAGCTGCTCTTCCTTTACCTGCATCAGCGTCTCCGGCATAGGAAAGCCCGGAACGCCATCCACCCGCTCGCCGCAGTACGCATTGATTTTCAGTACGAGGCTGCGGATGCGCGCGGTGTTATTGTTCGCGGTCAAAATCGCCATCACGACCGTCTCCCACGCGGGCTGGTTTAATACCCGCAGCCCCGTAAGGCGCAAAAGGGCGCGCTTCACGGTAGGGAGTTCGTCAAACCGCGCCTTGAGCGCTTCGTAATCGCGCGCGCAGTCGAAGTATTCCCGCAGGAAACCTTCGTCCGCGCCCGAGGCTTTGTCTCCCTCCACCTTGACCAGATGTCCGCCCGTGACGGCGGTATAAACGCCGTTTTCTTCCTTCCAGTGAAAAACCTGGGCGCTGTCTATCAGCGTCAGCCGGGGATCGAAATCTTTCAATTCTATCATAGTGCATAAAAAAACGCCGGCGTGTCTGCCGGCGCATCGAGATCGTTATTCCGCAGCAACTTCAGCTATCGGATAGATGCTGCACTGCTTCCTGTCCCTGCCAAGCCTTTCGAAACGAACCACACCGTCCACCTTGGAGAAAAGGGTGTGATCGTTGCCGATGCCGCAGTTCATCCCGGGATGGATCTTGGTGCCGCGCTGGCGGACGAGGATGTTGCCCGCGAGGACGAACTGCCCGTCACCGCGCTTTACGCCCAGGCGCTGCGCCGCGCTGTCGCGGCCGTTGCGCGTGGAGCCCATTCCCTTTTTATGTGCGAACAGTTGAAGATTCATCTTGAACATGCCATTTACCTCCGTTTCCCGTCAATAATCCTGATGTCCTTGGGAAACTGATCCGCGATGTTTTTCATGCCGACGTACAGCGTCTGCAGAATCGCCTGCACGCCGCGATCCATGGGATCGCGCGGCTTTAGGCTGACGACGGCGTTTTCTTCGTCCACGAGCCACTCGGCCTTCTGCCCCAGCGCTTCCGTAACGCCCAGTACCGCTGTCTGTGTCAGTGCGGATACCGCGGCACAGAGGACATTCTCCCCTTCGGGTGCATCGCCCGCATGCCCGCGGCACTCAAAAGAAACAATCGCGTCTCCCTGCCGGACAAATGTGACAGTTGTCATCCGACGATAGAAGTGATCTCAACCTTGGTGTAAGGCTGACGATGTCCC
>CAYFRC010000168.1:0-4525 GCA_964345325.1 uncultured Oscillospiraceae bacterium | reverse complement strand
GCCAGTTGCGGGGCTATACGCAGGCTCGCTTTCCGACAGCGGGATTTTGGCGCAGGCGGGCACAGGTTCGGACATCTTTTGGGTTCGGAACGGGAACCGCGAACTTGGGAACGGAAAGCGCACTGTCGTCGGCGCTTGGGGGCCGATCCTGGGAGATCAGGGCAGCGGCACCTGGATGGGGCGCATGGCGCTGTTGGAATTCGCCAAGGCCAGCGACGGCTGGGGCGCAAAGACGCTGCTTTCGGACCTGATCCGCGAGGAATATCAGTTACAGAACGATTTCGATCTCGTCGCCGTCATCCATTCCGATCCCGCGCCGTTCCGAAAGGTCGCCTCGGTGACGCATTTAATCGGAAAAGCCGCGAACATGGGCGACGAATTTGCGAAGAAAATTCTATGTGACGCGGGCGAGATGCTTGCGCGGCAGGCGCAGTGCCTGATCGAGCGCAACTCCATCCCCGAGGAAGAGCGCATCGTGACGTGCAGCGGCGGCGCGTGGAATGCGCACGTTTTGATGTTTGAAAGCTTTGCCGCGCATCTCAAAAAGAGGTTTCCCGAGGCGGTCGTCAAAAAGCCGCTGTTCGACTGCGTAATGGCGGGGCCCGTGCGGCTCCTCCTCGAAAGAGGGCTTTCCAAGGAAGAAACGGAAGCGATCATCAGGGCTCGGTTTCCGAAGTACTGTATCAGGTGGTGAAAATATCATGGATGCCATCAAGGCGTATCTGGACAATATAAGGCGCATTTTGGACGAGGTCGAACGCGAAGAAAAATCCGCGCTGCACGAGGGCGCGCTCCTCATGCGGGACGCGGTGCTCGGCGGGCACAATCTGTTCGCCTTCGGCTGCTCCCACGCGGGGCTCTTGGCGCTCGAACTGTACTACCGAACCGGCGGCATGGCGGTCATCAACCCGATCAAGGCGCCCGGCCTCAATCTGGATGTGGACCCCGCGACGATGACCAGCCAGATCGAGCGCCTCGGCGAATACGGGAACATCATCGTGGACCACCAGCCGATCGGGCGGGGCGATGTCGTCATCATCCACTCCGTGTCGGGCAGAAACACCGTCACCGTGGACGTGGCGCTGCGCGCGCGGGAAAAGGGCGCGAAGATCATCGCGCTCACGAGCATGGCGTACAGCAAATCCGTTTCCTCCCGCCATCCCTCGGGCAAGCGGTTGTTCGAGGTCGCGGATGTGGTGCTGGACAACCACGGCTGCATCGGGGACGGCTCCATCGAGATTCCCCCGCTCGCGGAAAAGGTCGGCCCGACCTCTACCGCCGTCGGCGCCGCGATGCTCAACGCGATGATGACGCAGGCGGTTTCCCTGATCGTCGAGGCGGGCTCAACCGCGCCCATCTTCATGTCCGCAAACGTGGAGGGCGGAGACGAGCACAACAAGGCCATGCTCGCCCAATACAGGGATCGCATATTCTACATGGGACACGCATAACGACAGGAGGCGTTTCAAATGGAACTGTACGAGAGATACTGGGAAGCCGTGGACGCGCTGTTTCAAAAGGTACGCGACACGCAGCGCGAGAACATCGTCGCTGCCGGCAAGATGATCGCCGATTCCGTCGAACAGGGCGGCTGCATCCACCTCAGCAAGATCTGCCACATGATCGAGTACGACCTGATCTACCGTGGCGGCGGCCCCATCTTCTATAAGCACTTCGATTACAAGCTCGATGTGGACAACCCTGCGCGCAAGCGCGACCGCAGCGACCTGGACACGAACATGGAGGGGCTCGGCGCGTATGCCTTGAAGGCGTCAAACGTCCGCCCGGGCGATGTATTGGTCGTCGGCTCCGTTTCCGGCAGGACCGCAAACGTGGTGGATTTGGCGTATGAGGCGAAGAAGATGGGCGTCAAGGTAATCGCCATGTCGTCCATGGAATACGCGAGGGCGGTGGAACCCATCCATTCCTCCGGCAAAAAGCTGTTTGAGATCGTCGACCTCACGCTGGACAACTGCGCGCCCGCCGCCGAGGCGATGATGGACGTCGAGGGGATCGAGGCGAAGTACGCCGCCGCTTCCGGCATCGCGTCGGATTACATCCTCTGGAGCGTCACCTCCGTCGCGGTGGAAGAACTCATGCGCCGCGGCAAGACGCCCGGCATCCTCAAGAGCGCCAATTTCCCCGGCGGAAACGACTATAACAAGTCCGTCGTCGAGTCGAATTACGAAAAGTACGGCTATTGACGCGGACACTGCGAGGTGGCACGAATGACAACCCTGACAGTCGGAAAATATACCATGCCCTCCGCCTCCTTGGGACCCGACAATCCGCTGCCCGACATCCAAAAGAACGCGGATGCGCATGCGAACATCGACGTGGATACCGAAACCATCTCTGCGGAAGAGTCGCGCTACATGGGCTGGGGAAGGGTGAACGGCATCCTCCCGTACACCATCCGCAACAACTACGATCGGAAGAAAAAGCCGCGCGAATGGAAATCCGTCGTGCTCGAAAACGACTTTCTCAAAGCCGTTTTTTTGCCGGAACTCGGCGCGAGGCTTTGGTCCCTGATCGACAAGGAGACCGGGCGCGAGCTTCTGCACTGCAATCCGGTGTTTCAGCCGTGCAATCTCGCGCTGCGCAACGCATGGATCTCCGGCGGCGTCGAGTGGAACCTCGGCATCATCGGCCACACGCCGTTTACGGTGGATTCCCTGTATGCGGAGACATTCGCGCTTAAAGACGGCACGCCCGCCGTGCGCTTTTACCAGTATGAGCGCGTGCGCCGCCTCGTCTATCGGATCGAGGCGTTCCTCCCGGAGGGATATAAGCACCTGCTCGTGCGCGTTCGGATCGACAACACGGGCTCTGCGCCCACCGCCGTCTATTGGTGGAGCAATATGGCGGTCGATGAGGACGAAAACGTCCGCGTGATCGTCCCCGCCGACAAGGCGTATCGGTTCGGCTACGGCAAAAAGCTGACCAAAATCCCCTTCCCCTACGCAGAATCGTTCGACGGCAGCCGCACCATGGAAATTCCCCACGCGCTGGACTATTTCTTCGACATCCCCGACGGCTGCCGCCGTTGGATCGCCGCGATCGACAGGGAAGGCTTTGGCTTCTGCCAAACCTCCACCGACCGCCTGCTCGGCAGAAAGCTGTTCGTGTGGGGCATGGGCGCGGGCGGCAGAAACTGGCAGGAGTTCCTGAGCCAAAAGGGCAGCAAGTACATCGAGATTCAGGCCGGTATCGCGCACACGCAGTTGGAGCACCTGCCGATGGCGGGAAGCGATTCGATCAGCTGGATGGAGGCATACGGCGCGATCCGCGCCGACGGCGAGACCGTACACGCCAAGGACTACGGCGCCGCATCGCGAAACGTCGCCTCTTCCTTGGAGACGCTGTATCCCGAAGCGCGCATGAACGCGGATTTCGAAAAATACGCCGCCGAACTCGATACCCGCAGCGGCAAATGGGTACATTCTGCCGACGGCTGGGCGGCGCTCGAACAGGCGCTCTTAGGCGACGCGTTTTGCACATACGGCCTTCGCTTCCCGAAAAGCCGCATGCAGGGCGCGGAGAAGGAATGGCTGCAGCTTTTGGAGGACGGCGCATTGCCGTGCCCGAACGTATCACAATCGCCCAAGGGCTACCAGATTTCCGATGCGTGGCTCGACCTTCTGAACCGCTCCATCGAAAGCGGCAAGGGCGACCACTGGTACAGCGCCTATCAAAAGGGCGTGATGCTCGCCTATCGCAACGACGCGGAGGGCGCGCGAGGCGCATTTCTGCAGTCGCTCGCGCACGAAAAATCGCCTTGGGCGCTCAGGTGCCTCGCGGTTTTGGACAAGCAGCAGGGCGACATCGCCTCGGCAGCGGAGCGCATGCTGGAGGCGGTGCGCATGTCGCGCCAGCGCAACCTCGTGCAGGAGGCGCTAAAGACGCTGAACGAAGCGGGGCGATATGAGGACACCTTAACTGTTATGAAGAGCCTCTCCCCGACGCTTAAGCGCATCGGCCGCATCCGCTATGCGGCGATATACGCGCTCGTCGAAACGGATCGCCTTTCCGAAGCCGAAAAGCTGCTCATGGGCGAAATCGAACTGACGGACGTAAGGGAAGGCGAAATCTCGCTGACAGACACATGGTTCCGCCTGCAGGCCAAAAAGCGCGCAAAAGAGCGCGGCATCGACCTTTCGGATGCCCTGCTCGAAGAAGTCCACGCCACCTGCACGCCGCCGAAACACCTCGATTTCCGGATGCGGTAAGCATCCGTTCGGGGCGCCGCTTTCGCGGCGCCCCGCCTCTGTGTATTCCGCGGACGAATGAACGGAGGGATTCCCATGACGACCCACGAACGGTTCATACTATTCTCAATCTAAAATATATCAACGATCCATTGTCGAGTAGTGATGGAACGAACAGTCTCATTGGTCAATCTGCAAATCGTCTCACATAAGCGATCCACGACATGCTCAAGCGTTTTAAATATCTCATTTCTGAATCCCATGGAGCCTGTCCCAAACTCCGTGGAATTTGGGGATGAAGAACCAGCACCGAAAGA
>CAYFRC010000167.1:4202-4527 GCA_964345325.1 uncultured Oscillospiraceae bacterium | reverse complement strand
CGATCTTGCGGTTGTTGCGCTTGTTCTTGCCGACGGCGGTATAGGTTCCGCGATGGTATTCGAGGTACAGTTCGCCGTACCACTTGGGGAGCCGCGCATCGTCCTTCACGCGCGTTTCGAGCGCCTCGAAGAAGTCCCGCGCAAACTGCTGCTTGACCACGGGCAGCGCGGGCAGAGGCGTCGCCATGCGCCTGCCGTTTTCGAGCATCCACTCGGTCGGGCCGCCGCCGCCGTCGCCGAAGCCGAAGGCGAGCAGGCTCTCGGGGTGGCGGTGCTTGCCGCGGTAGTTGCGCCAGGTCTCGACGATCGCCTTCGCGCCGATCTC
>CAYFRC010000167.1:3498-4192 GCA_964345325.1 uncultured Oscillospiraceae bacterium | reverse complement strand
CGGGCCGCCGCCGCCGTCGCCGAAGCCGTAGGAGACCAGATAGTGGTTGTCCAGCCCCTTTTGCTGGAAGCGCTTCCAGCCGCCGGCAATCTGGTTCGGGTTCAGCATGGCGTTATAGGTCGTGAAGTGCTGAAGTTCCTGATGCCGCTCGCCCACGGTATCGGACTGGAAGTCGCGCGAGGGGGAGAAGTGCGAGAGCACTTCGCTGCCGTCGATGCCCTTCCACGTGAACGTGTCGTAGGGAGAGAGGTTGTATTCAGACCACGACAATTTCGTCGTCATGAAATAGTCGATGCCGCTCTGCTTCAAAATCTGCGGGAGCGCCGCGCTGTAGCCGAACACGTCCGGAAGCCAGAGGATGCGCGACTGTTTGCCGAATGCCCGCGTGAAGAACTCCTGTCCGTGCAGGAACTGGCGCACGAGCGATTCGCCGCCGGCAAGGTTGCAGTCCGCCTCGACCCACATGCCGCCCTCGACTTCCCAGCGCCCGTCGGCAACCGCCTTTTTGATGCGCTCGAACAGCTCCGGCTCGTCCTCCTTGACCATCTTATACAGCGCCGCCTGGCTCGACATGAACTTGTATTCGGGGTACCGCTCCATGAGCTTGAGCACGGTCGCGAAGCTGCGCACCGCCTTATGGCGCGTCTGATACAAATCCCACAGCCATGCCACGTCAATGTGCGTATGCCCTACG